>NZ_JBTXLY010000009.1:0-128593 GCF_054871845.1 Ignatzschineria sp. LJL83 | reverse complement strand
AGTGTTTAGCAAGCTAATCAACATCTCGTTGACCGCCCGGTGAATCTCTCACCGCCCTAAGCAGACGAACAATATTACAGAAGTGATTCGAAGTTGTCAATTTTATTTTTGATCTCTTTTTAAGCACCGATTCAATTTTATAAACTTCCTAAAACCGAACTTAAACTTAAAAGAGAGAAGCTAATCTTACCGATAAGTCCAAACTACAAACCTATCAAAACCCGCCTCCTTCCGAACCTTTCTCAACGTTGCCGTCAATCAAGAAGGTGTATATTACGCCTTTATTTTTTTTTGGCAAGTTTATTTTAAAAAAACCAACAAAAAATGAGAAATCAAAACTATCCAATTGATACTCATGACAAAAGATTTTAGACAAACACAAAATAATCATAGTTCATTCTCTATCCATCCCGCAATCTCTCTAAATACTTGCCATATATCTAAGGTTTATTTTCTATTGGTACCTCATTCAAGTGATAAATAATTGACGCATTCAAATATGATAAAACATAAAGACTTATTAGAATTAAAACAAAACAGCAACCAAGATTGATTGCTGTTTACGCTTATATAAAATATCACTTTTCAGTACTAGACAGTTTCTAATTGCCCCATCATTCCTAACGTTTCATGTTCCAATATATGACAGTGATACATCCTTAACCCTTGATCTTCTTGCTTCATAATTAACGTCAATCTCTCATAAGGCTTTAGATTAATAGTATCTTTGAAGGCTTTATCCGTGATCTTCTTAGTAATTCCATTTAATTCTTGCTCGACTACATAAAACTGCGTGCCGTGAATATGAAAATTATGATCCATATGAGTATTATTAAATACAACCCACTCTTCAACTGCTCCTTGTTTCACAATTTCATCGACACGATCCATATCATGCATCTTGCCATTCACTAAAAAGAGTAATTGATTCCGATTCATAACCTCACGGTATTCTATAGAGTGTGTTTTAGTCGGTGCCTGATATTCTGGAAGCTCCGTAATGACACTCGGCAATGCATAAGCTCCCTCTTGACGCATATTAATCGTTGCTAAAGTATAACTTGGAGTTACAGAAATAGGACCCATTTTGCTTCGATTATAACTTAAGTTAATCAGTCCCACTTGTCCATGACGCTTCGGAATAACCACAAGCTCAACTCTCTCTCCCGGCGATAAAAGAATTTTCTCGAGCAATTGTGGCTTCTCAATAAATCCACCATCAGTTGCAATCAAGTAACTATCAGCAAAACTAAAGTCTAAATATAGATATCGCGAAGAACAAGCATTCCATACTCGAATTCTCGTCGCTCCTTCCAACTCAATATTAGGATTCAGCACACCATTTACCAAAGTAAACTGCCCCTCTCGACCATTCATCCAATCAAAGAAAGAATTTTCAGCAATCGAGCCATCTTGATGCAGTTTTAAATCAGAGATTAATAAATGTTTTTCAGGAAGTTCCTTAAAAATATCTTCTTTCGCCTTAACGATAAATGTACCTGCTAACCCCTTAAAAACTTGCTTAGCCACCGTTCCATGCCCATGTGGATGATACCAATAAGTTCCTGCTGTTCCTTCAGGAATTTTAAAAGTATAGACCCTAGATGCTTGTGGCTTTATTTCATCTTACGGATTTCCATCTTCAGAAGCGGGCACTAAAAGCCCATGCCAGTGAACAGTTGTTGGCTCATCTAACTCATTAATCACTGTTATAGAAACTGTATCCCCTTCCGTTACTACAATTTGTGGCCCTGGTATTTCACCATTATAAGCCCATACTTCTGTGTCCATTCCCGGCACCAAAGATACATTTGCTTTCTGAACGCGCAATGTTCCTTTAAATTCACCGGCAATGGCACTTTCATTCGGAAGCATCTTTAAGTTCGGCAATACCGATCCCGATGGCATTTTTTCTACCGGCAATAAGTTCTGATTTGCGGTACGCATGATCTCAATATCTTGCAGCGTCAATTTCCTTAACCCTAATTGATAACCTTCCCTTACCATCGGTGGCACTCCCATCTCTTGCATCATGCCATGTCCGGACTGTGACATCATTCCACCATGATCCATATCCCCCATCCTTCCATGATTCATCGTTTTAGCTCCATAAGCTAATAATGGAGAAATTCCTAATGCTCCCAGTGACGCAATTCCTTGAACTAAAAACTGACGACGATTCTTATGTTGTCTACTATTTTTCATAATTTTGATTCCTATAATTAAATATATAATTCAATAATCAATAAGTATTTAGGAATTAAAAGTACTCTAGATAATTGTATCTACAAGCTAACTGATACAAGTAGCTAGATACTCAAAACACGCCTTATCCTAAACCCATCAATTGATAATTTTCAGATCTCCTTCATCACCCACATTAATAAGATGTTGAAAATCTGATAAAAATCCACAATTTAATGCTTGAAAAATAACGTTCATAACCTCTTTAAATTCATACGTTTTTATTACTGATTAAATTTAAAGATATGAACTTAGATATTACGCCTTGGAGGAGGCGTCTCTACACTAATAAAGGAAATGAATCTCTCGGCAATCATAGTTTCTGGGAAGATAGATTTAAAGTCAGTAAATAACATCTCTATATTACTAACTATAAAATGACATAATGTCGTGCAATGAGTCATCGTTTCATGATCACAACAAACCATATTGGTATATGCGACATGATCTACAGCACTTATGGAACTCTCATTTAGGAGAGGAATATTTTCTGGAATTACCGCCGAACCATGGAAATAGAAGGACGAAAAAGAAGATTGCAACAGCAATATCGCAATTAGCGTTAACAAGATCTTCTTCGTAAAATTAGCCCTATTCATACCCACATATTATTATAAATATTTATAAAAAACAATTATTTATAACATGCGATATGTTTTTTAAATAAATGTCATTTCGAAGATCATTATAAAAGAGATTAATTTTATTCACTTCCTCATTACGATTTTTTCAGCCATGATGACTTCAACAAAAAGGTATCTGAACGGCGTTAAGATTAATGTGGTGCAAGAAGCATTAATCCATAATAAAACAAATTATTACAATAAATTATCAAATTATAGGAGTGATCAGTATGACAACCCATAAAAAATACCTCACAACAGCTGCCGGTGCTCCCGTAGCGAATAACCAAGATGTATTAACCGCTGGTCGTCGTGGCCCGATGTTATTGCAAGATGTTTGGTTTTTAGAAAAACTTGCGCATTTTGATCGTGAAGTCATTCCTGAGCGCCGAATGCATGCGAAAGGTTCTGGCGCATTTGGGAAATTCACTGTCACCCACGATATTACTCAATATACCTCTGCAAAAATCTTTTCAGAAATCGGGAAAGAGACTGAGATGTTTGTTCGATTCTCAACCGTTGCCGGAGAGCGAGGCGGTGCAGATACTGAACGTGATATTCGTGGCTTTGCCATGCGTTATTACACCGAAGAAGGTAACTGGGATTTAGTTGGAAATAATACGCCGGTATTTTTCTTTCGTGATCCCCTCAAATTCCCGGATTTGAATCATGCAGTAAAACGCGATCCACGCACAAATATGCGCTGCCCAAATACCAACTGGGATTTTTGGACGCATTTACCGGAAGCACTCCATCAAATTACCATTACAATGAGTGATCGCGGCATTCCTCGTTCGTATCGCTATATGCATGGATTCGGAAGCCATACATTCAGCTTCATTAACGCGCAAAAAGAACGTTTTTGGGTAAAATTCCATTTTGTATCACAACAAGGTATTGAAAACTTAACCGATGCGGAGTCGGAAGCGATCATTGGTAAGGATCGAGAAGCAAGCCAACGAGATCTCTACAATGCCATTGAAAATGGAGATTATCCGAAATGGGATATGTTCATTCAAGTCATGACATTAGAAGAAGCGGAAAATATGCCGTACAACCCTTTTGATCTCACAAAAGTTTGGTATAAAAAGGATTTCCCTCTTATTCCCGCTGGAACATTCGAGCTCAATCGTAATCCTGATAACTATTTTCAAGATGTTGAGCAAGCCGCATTCAATCCTGCGCATGTGGTTCCCGGCATTGGCTTTTCGCCAGATCGTATGTTACAAGGCCGTCTTTTCTCATATGGCGATGCACAGCGTTATCGCTTAGGTGTAAACCATCATCAAATTCCGGTCAATTCTCCAAAATGCCCTGTTCATAGCTTTCATAGAGATGGTGCAATGAGAATGGATGGCAACCAAGGTAGCCGGATTGCTTATGAACCCAATAGTTACAGCGAATGGGAAGAAGCTCGCCATCTACAAGAACCTGAATTAGATCTGATTGGCCCGGCAACGCATTGGGATTTCAGAGCAGATGATGACAACTACTTTGAGCAACCCGGCAAACTCTTTATGCTGATGAATAATGAAGAACAACAGCGTTTATTTGATAATACCGCTCGCAATATGGGCGATAGCGAAGATCATATTAAAGTTCGCCATATTATCCATTGCTATAAAGCTCATCCTGATTACGGAAAAGGCGTTGCAAGGGCGCTTAATTTTGATATTGATGAGATTATTTCCTCTATCAAATAATTCAGACAAGATGCATAACCTATAAATATCGCATGACGATATAAAATCAGCACCTCATAAAGAACACAATTTCTTATGAGGTGTTTTTTTCGATAAAATTTCTAAAAAACATTTCATAGCAAGTAATGCTAAAATATTAGGTCGCTAAAAACATTCAAAACTTCTCATATTTGCTTTGCGCAAAGCATCCGCAGAAGCTCTTTTCTTTAAAACATCGCCTCAAAAGGATCTTATATTTATGTTTTATCAATTAGCTAAAAACCGTATTTTAGAAACAGAACGTTTAATCCTTCGCCCTATTACTTTAGATGATAGCGAAGATCTTTTTGAATATGCGAGTGATCCTGAAAACACGATACATACTTTCCCAACACATCAATCTATTGAAGAAACACAGTGGATCATTGCGAACCTTTTCATGACTTCGCCATTAGGGAACTTTGCGATTATCTTAAAAGAGAACAATAAGATGATTGGTACTTGCGATCTTCGTGTGAATGAAAGCGAGAAATCAGCAGAACTTGCCTATGCGATTAATAAAAAGTATTGGGGCAACGGTTATGCGCCGGAAGCTGCAACTCGTCTATTAGACTTAGCTTTTAATGATCTTAAAATTGAGCGTTTATGGGCAAAATTCTCTTCCGAAAATCCTGCATCTGGCAGAGTAATGGAAAAAATCGGCATGGAAAAAGAAGGCACACTTCGCCATACGAAAAACTTATGCAGCGATTTTGTTGATCAAGTAGTTTATAGCCGTATCAAGAATACTATCTAAAGAGCGTATTTAGCATGATGAATAAAGATGATAAAGCGAACTACAATTTTCAAAAATTGATTTTTGTAGTTGCGGTTCTTCTCTTCTTAATAAAACTAGTGGCATGGTATATCACTTCCTCAGTTGCGATCTTAACGGATACTTTAGAGAGCATTACCAATATGCTTGCCGGTGCTTTTACGCTGTTTAGTTTATATCTATCGGCAAAACCGAAAGATCATAATCATCCGCATGGTCACGGTAAGATTGAATTTATCTCTGCAAGCGTGGAAGGCACCCTAATCTTTGTTGCCGGCATTATTATTATCTATGAAGGTATTAAGCGATTATTAGATTCTGATGGCGCTTTAACAAACCTTAGCTCCGGATTAGTGCTCATTGCAGTGACGGCCGTGATTAACTACATTGTCGGTTTCTATGCTATTCGCCGTGGGAAAAAACATAATGTCTTACCGCTCATTGCCGGCGGAAAACATCTACATTCCGATACTTACTCTACTATTGGTATCATTTTAGGATTGTTATTAGTTTGGTTAACAGGATGGCAATGGCTAGATGCTGCGATTGCGCTTCTATTTGGTGGGATTATTATTCATTCAGGATTCAAAATTCTTCGAGAATCCATTGCCGGCATTATGGATGAAGCCGACGAGGACTTGATTGAAGAATTCGTTGAAGTCATAAACCAAAATCGCTCTCCTTATTGGATTGATCTGCATAAAGTCAGATTTATCAAATATGGTAATCATGTCCATTTAGATGCGCACTTAACGCTTCCATGGTATCTCAATATGCGGGAAGCACATCTAGAACTCGATAAAATGAAAGATGTTTTGGAGCAAAAATTTGGAGATAAGCACGAGATGTATATCCATACGGATGATTGCAAACCCTTCTCATGCCAAATCTGCTCTCTCAAAGATTGTGCGCAACGGCAGATGAGGTTTGTTGGTAGCATTGAATGGACACCAAGACTGATTTCTGAAGATCAAAGACATGATATTCAAGATCTTGAAGCCCAAAGAATTGAAAGATTAGAGCACATTTCCCCCTAATATCTTTCCCTAAACATTATTTCCCCAACTAATAAAATAAAAATGATTCATAAAAAAGAGCCTTTCCTGGATAAGAAAGGCTCTTTAACTATCATACTTTTATAGCGAAATGAGATTTACATCCTCTGCTCCGCGATATATTTATCTCGCTGCAAATGGCTCTGGTAACGGCGTATTATTATTAGATGCAGGCAAGATTGGCATGCTCAATTCTGGTTGATCGCCCGTTAATGTACCAAAGAAAGCAACGATTTTATCAGTTTCTTCATCTGTAAAGTTACGGCCTAATTGTAAACGACCCATTATTTTTGTCGCTTCTTCTAAGGTATTTACCTGACCATCATGGAAGTACGGATAGGTTAATGCTACATTTCGAAGTGTTGGCACTTTAAAGAACATCTCATCGCTCTCTTTTCCGGTAAAGTCTGCAAGCCCTTTTGCAAGGTTATCCGTTTTATACTCTTCTAAAACACCCATTTTTTGGAAGCTTGAACCGCCAATCCCTTCACCGTAATGACATGCAACACAACCACTATTTCTAAAGAGCTCATAACCTTCTAACTCATTTGCAGTAATGGCATTATCATCACCACGAAGCCATTGGTCAAAACGGGAGTTTGGCGTAATGAGTGTTTCTTCAAATACCGCAATCGAATCCGTAATGCGATCAATATTCACTTCCCCATCGCCGTAAACAGTCGTGAATTCTTCCACATATCCGGGAATTGAAGCAATAACTTCTACCACTAAATCATGATCAGATGCCATTTCTTTTGGATTTTCAATAGGACCGCCGGCTTGTTCTTTCAAACTCTCCGCTCTTCCATCCCAGAATTGAACAAAGTTCAAACTAGAGTTAAGAACCGTTGGAGAGTTAATCGGTCCTTCTTGCCATTGATGCCCAACGGAAGTGGGTAAGTTATCCGATCCGCCCATACTCAAGTTATGGCATGAGTTACACGAGATAAAACCAGATTTAGATAATCTTGGATCAAACCATAGTTTTTTACCTAACTCCGCTTTCCCCTCATCAACCTCAACCTCTTGCACCAATGGCACAATAATTTCTGAACGAACAGAACCATTATTATTCATTTGCCCAAAGGAAATACTCATCATCAATCCTGCTGTCAGCAACCCAGCAATAGATAGTTTATTTACACTAATTCTTGTCATATTCACCACTAATCCTTAATTTTTAAATACACCGGTAAGAATCGTCATCTTATTAAGCATTCTTGACAAATGAAAGAAATAGAAATCTTATATAAAACTATTAAATAAAAATATAATTCAGATCAATATATGTAAATATATTTTTGAATTTATACTACATTTAGTATAGACAACTTACTAAGATATTGCCGAAACCATAATCTGCTGACATTTTCAATGCAACATAAAAAAAGCGATATCTCAAAAGACATCGCTTTATATTCATAATTCATTTAATAAAAACTGTAAAACCTAACCCGGTGGCCAAGTTAAACTTCTACCTGCCAGAAGATGTAAATGAATATGATCCACCGTTTGACCACCATCTTCATTACAATTGAATACCGTACGATACCCCTTCTCTGCAAAACCTTGCTCTTCTGCAATTTTTTTAGCAACTAAGAAAAGTTTCCCCATTAAATGTGCATTATCTGCATTCAAATCATTTAAAGTGGGAATCTCTGTTTTAGGGATAATCAAGATATGTACCGGCGCTTGCGGCGAAATATCTTCAAATGCTAACACTTCATTATCTTCATAAACGATGTTAGCAGGAATCTCTTTTTGGATAATCTTACTAAAAATTGTACTCATAATACCTCTCAATAACTCTTTCGAGCTGAAAAAGCATGTGAAAGCGTTCCGCCATCCAAATATTCAAGCTCGCCACCCAATGGAACTCCATGGGCAATTCGACTTACTAAAATATCGTATTGTTTAGCAATCTCTGCAACATAATGCGCCGTTGCTTCACCTTCAACCGTGGAATTAGTCGCAAGAATAATCTCTTGAATCACGCCTTCGGCAAAGCGTTTTTCCAAAAGATCTAATCCTAACTCTGAAGGCCCTATCCCATCTAAAGGAGATAATCGCCCAAAAAGTACGAAATATCGCCCCTTATATTCGACATTCTGGCGAAGCGCAAAAACATCCACAGGATTCTCAACGATACAAAGAAGTCCGTCATTACGACTCATATCCTGACAGTCATCACAAATATCATGATCTGTTAAATTACGACACTGAGAGCATTTACGAATAGAATCAAGTGCATTTGTTAAAGAATGACTCAGCTTTTCAGCGCCTTTCGGATTCCGTTCAAGCAAATAAAGCGCCATTCTTAGCGCTGTTTTTTGACCAACTCCCGGTAAGATTCGTAATGAATCAACCACATTTTGCAATGATTTTGGATACATGAATTAATCCTTTAATTAGAAGCCTGGAATTTTCATGCCAGCAGGAAGACCTAAACCACCTGTCACTTCCGCCATTTTTTCTGCTGATGTTGCTTCCACTTTAGATAATGCATCATTAAATGCCGCACCTAAAAGGTCTTCTAACATCTCTTTATCATCTTCCATTAAAGAATCATCAATACGAATTGAACGAACAACATGACGGCAGCTCATTTCAATTTTAACTAAACCTGCTCCAGATTCACCCACAACATTCACTTCAGCAAGTGCTTCTTGTGCTTTTTCCATATCTTTTTGCATACGCTGAGCTTTTTGCATCATCCCAGCAATTCCACCTTTAAACATAGTAACTCCTTATTCTTTTCAATGATTCATTCTATATTTAGAAAAACAGAGTAAATTCAGATCTCTAAAATCTTTTTTCATCCCTATTTTCTATAAAAGATTACCTAATATACTTTATTTCTACTGCAAAAGGATGAACAATTATTTTATTCATCTTTAATGATCTCCAATCTGATCTTTAATCTCGAGATTTTAAGGTTTTAGTTAATAAGACAGCATCAAATTCTCTTTCAAGATATTGTACAACTTCATCATTCTTAAAACTTGCGAGCGTATTTTGAAATTTCTCTTCATCTAATCTCTCAGTTCGCTCATGAAGGTTTTCATCCTGTAGCTCTTCAACATATTCAATCTTGCAAGCAATACTCTTCCCAATAGTTGAGGAGATCGCCATTGCCAATCTCATTTCCGCTTCATCAATACGAAATGCTTTTACTGACAATGGTCTTTCTAATATCAGATCATCGCCCTGAAAGCTCTTAAAAACTAAGCTATGTGCAATTCCCAACAATACACTTTCGAGTTTCAAATGAGAAAGCAGAGATAGCCAATCTTCATTATTTCGTAGCAAAAAGCTTTCTGCCGTTTTTAATGCCGACAACTCGGCAGTTTTTATTGAATCTTTGAGTGCAGCCGATTCAGCGCAGATTTCTGGCATTAACTCAGCACACCGATCATCATGATCTTCAATAACCTCATCCCTAAATTGAGATAACTCTTCACCTTCCATAAATAGGGATTCGGAGCTAGAATTCATCTCTTCCACTGCAAATTCAAGTGTGTTTTTTTGCACTAGAGAATCATCACCACTATCTGCATCCCCACTTCTCTCTACTTCAACCTCAATTTGAGATTCATGCTCATTCATTGAGCCTACTACAATACTATCAAGATTTTCAGGCAGATCTGAAGAATGATCTTCCCAAGGGAGATCGACTTTTATATTGTGATGATGGTCACCGGCAAGAGAATCTGCGAATTCACTGGTCATATTCTGAGTATTGACTACTTCTGATTCAGAATTATTACCTGACACAGTGGTTGCTTCAGCATTCCCAACCGAAAGCTCATGAGAAACTTCATTTAATGCCGAGGAAGAGTCGATCAAGACTGATTCTTCAAGTTGTTCACTTTTTTTTTGAGCCTGAGCAACACCAACAGGTGCTGCCGGTGCAAAGAGAATCATTCTAAGAAGCGTCATCTCAAACCCGACTTCACTATTAGGATGATTATAGAGATCTTTACGACCGTTCAACGCGACTTGATAAAAGAGCTGAAGATCTTCTGGCGAAAATTCTTGCGCTAAAGCTTGCATCTCACTACTTTCAGCTTCACAAATCTCCGGCGATAATTGCATCATTGTTAATAAATGGAAAGCATCTATAAGATCTTCTAAGAAGCGATAATAATCTAAGCCATTTGCTTTCAGTATATTCAATGCAGATAAAAGCTGAGCACTCTCTTTAGTCGCTAAAGCTTGCAATATTTGAACAAGATATTGTGAATCGATTAACCCCAACATTTCGTGAGTTAATTGAAATTGGATATTCTGCCCAGTATATGCGATAGCCTGATCTAAAAGAGAAAGCGCATCACGCATACTGCCATCACCGGCTTTCGCGATAAGTTTTACAGCACTTTCTTCATAAGGTATCTCTTCACTTTGTAATATTTTCTCTAATTGCAAAGTAATCTCTTGATCTTGAATACGCTTTAACTGAAATCTTAAACAGCGTGATAATACAGTCACCGGCAATTTTTGCGGATCCGTTGTCGCTAACAAAAATTTCACATGACTAGGCGGCTCTTCTAAGGTTTTAAGTAGTGCATTAAAGCTACTATTAGAGAGCATGTGAACTTCATCTATGAGATAGATTTTATAGCGGCCACGTGTGGGTGCATATTGGACATTATCAAGGATCTCTCTTGTATCTTCGACACGCGTTCTAGAAGCCGCATCGATTTCGATAAGATCTACAAATCGACCTTCATCAACTTCTTTACAAATAGAACATTCTCCACAAGGAGTAGAGGTAATACCTGTTTCACAATTGAGAGATTTTGCAAAGATTCTTGCGAGAGTGGTCTTACCAACACCTCGAGTGCCGGTAAATAGAAATGCATGATGCAATCTATTATTATCTAAACCATTTGAGAGAGCTTGAACTACATGAGGCTGACCAATGACTTCGTTAAAGGTTCGAGGTCGCCATTTGAGTGCGAGAACTTGTTGAGTCATTAGTATCATCACTTATCTAATAATATGGAGATGACCCGTATTAGCCGACCCATAACACATGAAGGTCTTGCTTGTGCTGCTTTCTTCCGAACCTGACACGGTTAACAATAATTCATTGTTAGGAAACCAATACAGGCCACCATAAACATGGCCATAAATTTGGAGGCTGGAGCCAGAATCGAACTGGCGTAAGCGGATTTGCAATCCGCGGCATAACCATTTTGCTATCCAGCCTTATATTGGAGCGGGAAACGAGACTCGAACTCGCGACCCCAACCTTGGCAAGGTTGTGCTCTACCAACTGAGCTATTCCCGCTAAGTGAAGATATGTATTATAGCTACAAATCTTCAGCAGTCAACACATCGAGAGTTTTTTATACAGCTTTTAAAACAATAATGTTTTGACCTGATATAAATCTAATAATTGGACTAAATTATCTGGCGCATTAGAAACCTCAACTTCCGGAAATTTCTTTTTAATTTCAACCAACAACGCAATAATTGCACTATCACATTCGATGACTTGCGACAAATCCACCACCGCCGGAGAAACTTCCTTAAAAGCCAGCTGTATCTGTTTCCATTGCTCAGGAATTGTAAATTTATCATAACAACCCTGCAATTGATACACAGCTTCTACTGAATCAACCACGAAATAATCGCATTTATTCATTTTTTAGCCCTACTATCTAAATGACAACTTATTTATTTTTTCTTTTCAAGACATCAATCATTCCTGAAACGCCTTGCTTAGAAACTAACTCCCTAATCTCAGAACGATAGTTGGCCACAATACTAATTCCCTCTACCGATACATCGTAAACCATCCAACGATTGCCTGACTTAATCATAGAGTAGTTAATAGCAACTGCCGGTCTATTGCGTGAAATAATCTCAGATCTTACAGTAACTTCATCGCCTTTAGCTGCATTAGGTGGCAATGGAAGAACCTTTAAGGTTTCATCAGTATAATCTAGCAATACGCCTGCATAAGAATTAATTAGGAGCTTCTTAAATTCATTTGTGAATTCATTTCTCTGCTGAGGAGTTGCATCCCTCCATGAACGCCCCATGACCCACTGAGAAATAGTCCCAAAATCAAAACGAGGGACTAAAATACTCTCAACAATCCCATAAACCTTTGAAGGGTTTTTCTGCAAAGTCGTTTTTTCTGCCTTTAACGTCGAAAAAAGCTGATCTGAAGTATTTTTAATAACACTCACAGGATCTTCCTGCGCAAAGCTCGCCTGAAACATACTCAGGAATGTCACAAAAAAACTAAAAACTAAGAACTTTCTTAAATTTATCTTCATTCTGTATCCTATAAATAATTACACACAATGTATTGATTATACCGTAAAGTAAATCAGCTATTATAATATTAATGGTTCAGGCTCTAATAGAACACCAAAATCTTGATATACTTTCTCCTGAACCTTCAATGCATGACGCCATAGAGCCTCTCCAGTAGCTCCGCCTAGATTGACTAAAACAAGCGCTTGCTTCTCATACATTCCCACACAACCATCATAGCTTCCTTTAAATCCAGCAAGCTCTATCAGTTGCCCTGCCGCTAATTTCACCTCTGAGGAATTCTGAGGATACCACACTAAGTTGGGGTATTTTAAAAGCAAGTCTTCTAAATCCAAGCTATTAACAATCGGATTTTTAAAAAAACTCCCCCCATTACCAATAATTTTAGGGTCTGGCAATTTGCTACTCCGAACCGCAACGACACCATCAAATACATCCGGCATCTCTAATAACGCTAATGCTTGACCTCTTTCTATAAAAAACTGTTCTAATGCTTGGTATTTAATAATCGGCTTCATTTCTCGATACAATCTAAACGTTACCGCAGTAATAAAATAGCGCCCACGATTTTGCTTAAATATACTATCTCGATATGCAAATTCACATTCATCTTGTGACAATAACAACAGTTGCTGACTTAAGGTGTCAAATACCTCTACAGCTTCAATATACTGCCCAACCTCTGCTCCATACGCACCAATATTTTGTACAGGCGCAGCACCAACCGTACCTGGAATAAGCGCTAGATACTCAAGACCATGGATTCCTGAATTTTTCATTTTCTCAACAAAATCATGCCAATTCTCACCACCCATAGCTCTGACAAGAACTGTGTTTTCTTGCTCAGAAATGAGTTCAATTCCTTTCAGAGCATTCAAAAATACCGTACCAGAATAATCCTTAGTAAAAAGAATATTACTCCCTCCACCCAAGAAAAGATGAGGCTCTGGAAATCTCCTCATTTCCTCAAGGTCATCTATTTGTTCTATTGTGACAAAAAAACAACTATCAACAGCAACTCCAAAGCTATTATAATTTTCTAATGACTGACTTTCTGTAATCTTCATTCTTAAACCCACGCCTAAACTTGCAACCAAACCCATTCACTCTATCGATATTTCAAACAAATAATGCTTATCCCATAAAATCCAAAACTATTTTTTGAGCCAGAAAATCAAAAGAAGGTTGGCATTTCTACCAACCTTCTAGCAATTTCTAAAGATGCATTACTGCAAAATCACTCAATAGAAATTTCTATTCAAAGAAACCATTATTGTAAATTGTAATCTTACTATTATTGAATAAATACTTCATAAGCGCCTGATACTCAACAGTAGCCTCTCTTCCTTGAAGATATTCTTGCAACTCATTTTGATCCGACTCTGCTAAATCATCAATATTCCCACTATTAATTGCATTCACAGCGATGACAGCAATATGCCCATCAATATCCTCTACAAGATACTGTGGCGCATCATTCTCAAGTGTATGTACCTTTTGAAAACCGTTAGAAATCGCGAACTGCTCTACAGGCTTAGTTTGCAATTGCCCTACAGAGGTAATGGCTAAATCATTATATTGATTATACGCAAAACCTAGTTGCTCAATATCATTTTGAAAACTCTGAACATCGCCAGACTCAAGCATTGCATTGACCTGATTCGTCATCTCTTCTTTCGCTCTATTTTTAGCAAGTTCAGTTTTGATCTCATCATAACTCTCTTCTAACGTTTTTGAACGACTCTCTTCTTTATCTGCGATTCGCACAATCATGGCATGATCGGCTTGCCCATTAAATGCAAAAGGCAAACTGTTCTTATGATTATCTGTCACATCATAAGTATTTAAAGCAGTCCAAACACTTGGATTTGCAAGCAGACCTTCTTGAACATCAAAATTAAGCCATGCTGTTTCCTGCATTTTCAGCCCTAAATCCTGCGCAATCTCTCCCAAAGACTCTGTGTATGTCTCTGCAAGCTCCTGCATTCTCACTTCTTTTGCCATATAAGCATCATTTTTACGTTTATCCTGCAATGATTGCTCCGCCGCTGTTACAAGCGCATCTTCATTTGCATATGGACTAGATATTTTCAAAAGATGAATCATGTGAACTTCACCATCTGTATCAAATGGCGATGAAAATGGCGCTTTTTCTGTTAAAGAAAACAATGCATCATCAAATGCCGGGATACCTGCAGCCCCATATTTAAAGTTACCATTTTGGTTATAGTAAGCATTATCGATTTGTGCAATTTCATTTTTTGCTTCATCAATTGTCATTTCGCCAGATTCAAGTTGCGCTTTCAGATCATTTAAAACATCTATCGCATCATTTTTTTCTGCGACATTTGAAAATTCGATCGTGAACTGCTCTGACAGTCTCTGTTCATTCTGTTGCTTCAAACTCTCCGCTTCAGCTGAAATTTCTTCTGAACTAAAAGAAGGCTGACCCTCTAATGCAATCGCATTCTGAGCAAGCTCAATATATTGCAATTTCACAAGATTCGGGGTTTTATATTGATCTGCTGCCTGATCATATTTTTTTTGCACCTCATCTTCAGAAACCGCAATGCTATCTAAGCCTTCTAGATAGTTGTATGTTGCAATTTCTAAATCTCTTTTTTGCCCCAAGAATGCAATTTGAGCATTTAATTCTTTTTCAGGAACAAAAGCACTATTTACCAAAGCTTCTCTTACAATACGCTCTTCTAAATCTCGACGAATTGCTTCTTCAAATGTTTCAATGTTATACCCTGAATAAAATAATGCTGTTTTATAAGTCTCTTGATCAAATACACCATCTAATTGAAAAGCAGGAATAGAGATGATTTCTTCAGCTACCGCTTTATCAGATACTCTAACCTTCCAATCCTTAATTTGACTATCTAAAGCGCGACGTTGTAATAAATCTTGTCTTGCAATCAACTTATATTGTCTTTGCACATCTTCAGTTAAATCCCCCTGCGTATTGGCATTGAGAAGTTGCTGATACTGCGCTTCAACTTCTTGCAATATCACTTTTTGCCCATTAACAGTCGCAACGGTATCAGCACTTGGTCCGCTAAAAATTTGCGTTCCACCAATTCCAGCTAAAGAAACTCCAACACCAACCAATAATATCTTGGCCCAAACGCTATTAGAGTGATCACGGATGAATTGCATCATAATTAAAACTTATCCTTTTATTCGTATTTAGATTCCGTCAACATCATTAATTAAATTCAACAATTTGTATTTATTAATTTTAAATTATTAAATAGCTGAAAGTATATACTATCAAATAGTATTAAATAAACTCCTATTTGAACTAACGTACAATTTAAAATCAAATCATCTTCAATTACAAAGATAATAGATCAAACTACTAAGAGATAAACAACATCATCTCAAAATGTTAACTATAGAATATCTTCTATAGTTTTAATGCCTTTTTGATCGATAAAATCTAGCAGGCTATCTACTTTCATTATTACTAAATATTTCCCTCGAAAAGGTTGCCAATACTCAACTCGCTCAGAACCAAATTGTGAGTAATTTTCCACATATAAGATAACTCTCGAATATCGACTCTTTTCCTTCAATGCCAATAGATCTCTGAGCGACCCAACTTCAACTAAAGGATCTTTAAGCTTACCCACGAAATGCAGATGCCCCCTATAACTATCCGCATGCCCCACAGGTATGGACTGAGATTGATACCAACTCAATCTTTCACCCACTGGCTTCAAGTCATAAAAGTCTGTCGCCACTCTTACTACGCCGAAATTCATTGCCAAAGTCAAAGCGATACTCATCAATGCTAAGGTCATAATTCTTGTGTGACTTGCATTAAAAATCAAGGTAATTCCAAATAGTAAAAGCCCTGCACCCCAAAAAGGAGAGACTCGCCCTACCCATTCCGGCAAATTAAAGTAGATATAATTGTATGGAACGATAATCATCAGCAAGCCAATCATCATCATAAACAATACTATCGGTAGAACATCTCTCTTTCGACTGAAGCCTGGCTGGTAAATTCTTGCAACAATCAATGCAAATGCTGGATAAATAGGTAAAAGTGCCTCTAAAGAGGTCAAACTTAAGATTCCTAACGTAATCACTAGCGAAAAAAACCATATCTCCACAAAACGCAACGAGCTATCGCGATCCACAATCCGATACAGTCGATACAATCTCAACCAAAATAACCACGGGAACAAAACTATCATTAAATTAATGACATAAATATAGAGCGGTGGAAACTGCACAAATGCTTTTAAAATATATCTAAAGCCCAATGCATCAAACAGAGAAATATTATAGGTGTGCGTGACGATCAAAGCCCAAACAAAAAACAGCGCCAAAGATATTAATATCCCAACACCCCCGTAGGCATATATCTCTTTCCAACGATTCCTAGACCAATAAGGCGCTAAAACAATAATCGATAAAACAACAAAGAGAAAAGAGAGTCCACCAGAATACAACCCTAAAGTTAGACTAAGCGTAAATGCGACCCACCATACATTTTGTTTAAATCGCCATACCCGAATTAAAAAATTCACCGTTAACATGAGGTAAAAGGTAAAGTAGACATATTCAACATTCGCTGTAGCAAATACCGTCCACATCAAACTCCCTATCAGTACAAGAGGTGCATTTGCTCGTATATTTCTCTTATCAGGCCATAATTGGTAAGCAGCCCAAGCAGTGAGAAAGAGCGTCCCTAAACTAAAAAAGCTAGCAACCACTCGCAAAGAAAATTCCGAAACACCAAAAATCTCCCACACCATGAGAGATATCCAATAATTCAAGGGATAAACGGAATGTTGATAAACCTCATTAATACTTGGATAGAGCCAATCCCCAGATTGATACAGCTCCCAAACAATTCCCGAAAAAAGAGTTTCCTGAAATGGCAATAGAGGTCTTGAAAACCACGTAGCAAAAAGAAGGATTAGCCAAACACTAATCCAAATAAATGCATAACGTCGAGTCGTAAACTCTTGACGTAAAAAAACTATTTCTCTCTGCATTGAGCACAGATACCGTGCAAAATAGTACGTGCATCGGTTAATTCATAGCCAAGCTCTTCAGCAATCTGCGCTTGTTTTTCATGAATTTTTCCATGTGAAAACTCACCAATATGCCCACAATTAATGCAGATAATATGATCATGCTGATCACCATCATCTATTTCAAACATCGACTGCCCGCCATCAAAGAAATGACGACGAACTAAACCCGCTTGTTCAAACTGTGTTAATACACGATAAACAGTTGCTAAACCAACTTCTTCCCCTGTACTACTGAGCTGTAAATAGATCTCTTCCGCCGTTAAATGACATACTGGAGTTGCCGCTGCTTTTGCTAAAATATCAAGGATCTTCAATCTTGGTAAAGTGACTTTTAATCCAGCATTTTTTAATTCAATCGAACTCATATAACTTCTTTCTCTCCATTTTTAACTCATAACATATGGACAATAAATCATTCATAATTACGAAGATATCGGGATTTAACATAGGTTTGAGTATAACCGTAAATATTGATAAATCCAAGCGATGATCAAGCTGTGCGCATTTACAGATTTCATTTAGACACCAATCAAGCCAAACTACAGATAAACTACAAAAACGCTTTCCCTAAACACCTAAAAAGTATATCATAACCCCAATTTTTATTACTCAAACAGACTGTGGAGATATCAATGACTCACTTTGGCGTAACGCTCTCGCAATTTATCATGGAAGAACAACGTCGCTTCCCTGAAGCAACGGGCAATTTTACCCTCCTTCTAAATGACATCGCTGTATCCTGCAAAATGATTGCAGCTGCTGTACAAAAAGGACAACTAGCCAATGTAATTGGGGCTACTGACAACGAAAACTGTCAGGGTGAAACCCAACAAATTCTTGATGTTATTGCCAATGATCTTTTCATTAAAAATAATGCAAAAAGAGGTCACGTTGCGGCGATGGCAAGCGAAGAAATGGATGATGTTTACGAAATTCCTGCAGGAAGCCCTCGTGGAAATTACCTTCTAATCTTCGATCCACTCGATGGATCAAGCAATATCGAGATCAATGGCCCTATCGGCACTATTTTCTCAATCTTAAAAACAGACAAAGAAAACCCTACGGAAGAAGACTTCCTTAAACAAGGTGTTGAGCAAGTTTGCGCGGGATATTGCCTATATGGTTCAGCGACAATGATGGTTCTAACCATCGGTTTTGGTACACACGGTTTTACTTTAGATCCATCTATTGGTGAGTTTATTTTGACGCATCCAAATATGACTATTCCTAAAGTTACCAAAGAATATGCAATCAATCACTCCAACCGCAATCTTTGGGAACCACCGATGAGAGCTTACGTTGAAGATTGTGACTTAGGAGAAAATGGTTCACGCAAGAAAAAATACACAATGCGTTGGGTTGGCGCTATGGTTTTAGATATCCATCGCCTTATTCAACGTGGTGGCGTTTTTGCATACCCTATGGATTCCTCTTTAACTGAAAAAGGTGGTCGTTTACGCCTTATGTACGAAGCGAACCCTATGGCATTCTTAGTAGAGCAAGCGGGCGGTATTGCCTCAACCGGTTATGACAGAATCTTAAATATCAATCCTAACGGTCTTCATCAACGTGTACCAGTCATTATGGGTTCTACGGAAGATATGACAATTATCTTAGATAATCACAAAGACTATGCTCAAGAAACCGATAAAGCGTTTACACACAAATGTGAACAATATCAATAAAAAACATCTCTAACCTAGAGTTCAAACAGAATTCGATAGCATAAATCTCATAGTTTAAGGGAAGAAACTACTGGTATTTTTTTATAGATAACGTACATTGATTGACGCACTGTACTAGTTGCATCTGACGTGCACTCATCTATTAATTCTTACAAAGTAATTAAAAACCTTAAACTATGAATATCTTAAAAAAAATCTCGCAAGCTATCGACTTCGTTAATTCAATGTTAGGGAAAATTGCAATCATTGCAATTTTTTTAGCAACCATTATATCTGCGGGGAATGCGCTTTTTAGATACATATTCAATCTGAGCTCTAACAGTATGTTAGAAGTTCAATGGTATCTATTTGCAGCAGTTTTTTTATTTGCTTCAGGCTATACCTATCTAAAGAATCAACACATTCGCATAGATATTCTCTCTAATCGTTTCTCGCCAAAAGCTAAAGCGATTGCAGAAATAGTGGGTATTGTCTTTTTCTTATTTCCTGCATTTACAATGCTTTTATATCTCACAATTGGCCCTGCTATCAGCTCATGGCAAATTTGGGAAATGTCCCCTAACCCAGGCGGACTTCCACGAGCTCCTATTAAAGCGTTACTTCCGGTAGGCATGTTCTTCCTACTCCTACAAGGAATTTCTGAGCTTTGCAAAGCCATTATTACGCTCTGCACACTTTCAAACTCTAACGATAACGCTAATTATTCGGAGCTTCAGCCAAAATGTTAGAATATTTACCTCCCTTGATGTTTATTGCCCTTATTATCTTTCTACTTAAGGGTTACCCTATCGCTTTCTCTCTTGCCGCAACAGGTCTTTTCTTCTCCTGCATCGGCATCTATATGGGGCATTTAGATTTTGCACTTCTAGGCGCCTTAAGCGACCGCTTTTTTGGCATCATCAGTAATGAAACCCTCCTTGCAATTCCCTTCTTTACTTTAATGGGATTAATCCTAGAAAGAACCGGCATGGCCGAAGATCTCCTCAACACCATGGGGCAACTCTTTGGAAAAATGCGCGGTGGCCTTGCGTATTCAGTCGTATTTGTGGGAACGATGCTTGCGGCAACAACCGGTATTGTTTCAGCATCCGTTATTGCGATGGGTTTAATTTCACTACCGATCATGCTTCGCTATGGCTACTCAAAAAGATTAGCTTCCGGCGTCATTACGGCTTCCGGCACCTTAGCGCAAATTGTTCCTCCCAGTTTGGTTCTCATCGTTTTAGGAGATCAGCTCGGCGTATCAATCGGCTCCATGTATAAAGCCGCATTAATTCCTAGCGTTGTACTCATTGGTTTATATCTACTGTTCATCTTAATCATGACAATTATTAAACCAACTTCAATGCCGGCAATTCCGGCACATGAACGAACACTTTTTGGGAAAGCTCTTTTCATTAAGGTTATTACAAGCGTAATTCCACCTGTAACCCTAATCTTCTTAGTGTTAGGAACAGTCTTCATGGGAATGGCAACGCCGACAGAAGCCGGAGCAATTGGTGCCGTTGGCGCAATGATTTTAGCGTTATTACGAAAATCTCTTACAAAAGATCTACTCTATCAAGCCCTTGATCAAAGCGTGAAGATTACAACCTTTGTTGTATTCATCATGATCGGATCGATGTTCTTCTCTCTTGCGTTCACAAGCCTCAATGGCGGTATTTGGATCGAAGGAATTTTAGGATCTCTTCCTGGTGGCGCATTAGGATTTATCATTGCCGTTAATATCCTCATTTTCTTTGTGGCATTCTTCTTAGATTTCTTTGAAATTGCATTAATTCTTGTTCCTCTACTATTACCGATCGCCGTAGCATTAGGAATAGATTTGACATGGTTTGGAATTATCTTAGCAATGAACATGCAAACCTCATTTATGCATCCCCCATTTGGCTTCTCTCTCTTCTATTTAAGATCAGTAGCACCGAAAGAAGTCACAACAAAAGATATCTATTACGGCGCATTACCATTTTTGACCCTACAGATATTTATGGTCATCATCCTCATCACATTCCCCGGCATTATTAAATCCGATAAGCTCGAAAAATTTGAGGGATCCGGCTCAGATATAGAGTTTAATTTAGAAATGAATGAGGGTGGCTTTGATGATTTTGATGACTTTGGTGTAGACTTTTAAACAAGAAGCTAGACATTCATCTTGCAATAGTGCGATTGAACTAAACATTCATCGCACTATTCAAACACTCAAAGCGAAAGCTCTCTACCTCCCACTAATAATTAAATCAAAATAACTACAAATGAGGAATTCAATATGGAACGCCGTAATTTCATAAAAAAAGCCGCAACACTAACAGGTGCTGGAGTTGCGTCTATGGGCATTGTTCATGCAAATACAAAACCCCAAGTAAAGTGGAGAATGACCACAAGCTTCCCACGAAATCTTGATCTTCTTTATGGAACATCACAGCGCTTAGCGGATTCTGTTTATGCGATGAGTGATGGTGAGTTTGAAATTCAAGTATTTGCACCAGGAGAAATCGTTCCTTCCACTCAAGTATTCGATGCCGTACAAAATGGTACGGTAGAAATGGGTCATTCTACTTCTAACTACTATCACGGCAAAAACAAAGCACTCTCTATTGATACCTGCCTTCCTTTTGGACTTACTACCAGAATGCAAAATGCTTGGTACTATGCTGGCGGTGGCACAGAAGTACTTCGAGAGCTGTTTGATAAATACAACATTGTGAACTTCCCCGGCGGAAACTCCAATACACAGATGGGTGGATGGTTCCGTAAAGAAGTCAAAACAGTCGATGATTTAAAAGGATTAAAATTTAGAATCCCTGGGTTTGGCGGAGAAATTTTCTCTCGTCTAGGCGCTATCCCACAAAACATTGCGGTTGGCGATATCTATTCTTCGCTAGAAAAAGGCACTATTGATGCAACAGAATTTGTCGGTCCTTATGATGATCAACGCTTAGGACTACAGCAGGTTGCCCCTTATTACTACACGCCGGGATTCTGGGAGGGCTCTGCCATGCTGACGTTTTATGTTAATAAAGATGCCTGGAACAACCTCACCCCAAAACAACAAATTATTTTTGAGCGAGCTGCGGCAGAAGCCAACATGTGGATGGCAGCACAATATGATGCTAAAAATCCAGAAGCACTCGCGACAATCATAAAAAATGGAGCAAAACTCCGTTCTTTTTCAAAAGAGATTTTACAAGCCGCTTACGATGCAGCCCAAGAAATCTATGCAGAGGAAGCTGAAATCAATGAAGATTTCAGACGAATCTATACCCATTGGAAAGATTTCCTCAACCAGGAATACCAATGGTTCCGAGTCAATGAAAACATTTTCCAACAATTTATGTTCTCACAGCTCAGAAAACAAAAAGCTTAAAGCAATCGCTTGAATGATTTCAACTGAATTGCACAATTTCGGACTAACAAAACTATGAAATTTGCCCTTAACTTAAACATCATCGAATAGGCAAAGTTAAAAAGAATGGAGTAAAGAATAATTATGAAACGTCGTGATTTTATTAAAAAAGCAGGCGCAACTGCCGCAGTATCAGGATTAGCAGCAACATCTATCGCAAGTGCAGAATCTTTTGATTATCCAAAAGTAAAATGGCGCATTGCTGCTGGCTTCCCAAAAAACTTAAATCTGCTCTTCGCTGCATCCACAATGCTTTCAGAAAAAGTTGCCAAGCTCACTAATGGTCAATTTGAAATCCAAGTATTTGCACCCGGCGAACTTGTGCCTGCAAACCAAATCTTCGATGCCGTTTCTCAAGGCACTGTAGAAGTTGGACATTCTGCATCTTATTACTATCACGGAAAAAATACTGCACTCTCTATTGATACCGTCCTTCCTTTTGGAATGAGCGCAAGAATGCAAAATGCATGGTTCTATGCCGGTGGCGGTCTTGAAGTTCTGAGAGAAGTGTTTGCAAAATATAATATTATCAATTTCCCAGGTGGCAATACAACAGCACAAATGGGCGGATGGTTTCGTAAAGAAGTAAAATCTCTCGAAGATTTAAAAGGCCTGAAATTCAGAATTCCAGGATTTGGCGGAGAAATCCTTTCTCGCTTAGGGGTTATTCCACAAACAATCCCAGCAAGTGATGTTTACTCCTCATTAGAAAAAGGCACCATTGATGCTGCTGAGTTTGTTGGCCCTTACGATGATGAAAAACTCGGCCTTCAAGCTGTTGCTCCTTACTACTACACCCCGGGTTTCTGGGAAGGCGCAGCAACCATCTCATTCTTTGTCAATGATCAAAAGTGGGCAGAACTTCCAAAACTCTACCAGGAGATCTTTGAAACAGTTTGCGCCGAGATCAACCAGTGGATGATTGCACAGTACGATGCCCTAAACCCACCCGCTCTTGCAACCCTCACAAAGAATGGCGCAAAGCTTCGTTCCTTCTCAAAGGATATTTTAGAAGCGTCTTATGAGGTAGCTCAAGAAATATATGAAGAAGAGCGTGAAAAGAACCCCGATTTTAAAATGGTATACGATCATTGGAAAGCTTTCCTCAATCAGGAATACCAGTGGTTTAGAATTAATGAGAATATTTTCCAAAACTTTATGGGCGCACAAATTCGCAAACAAAATAGGTAAGATGTAAGCTGAATTTAAATTGGAGTTCAGGTATAATCTGCTAGACAAAATTTATTATCGGGAGATAGTGATTAAAAATGGCTACATATACAACAAATCAATTTAAAAGTGGATTAAAGATCATGCTTGATGGTGATCCATGCTCTATCATTGAAAATGAAATGGTAAAGCCTGGCAAAGGTCAAGCATTTAACCGTGTAAAAATCAGAAACTTAAAAACTGGAAGAGTGATTGAGAAAACTTTCCGTTCTGGTGAATCGGTTGAAGGAGCAGACGTCGTAGATGTTGAACTTCAGTATCTCTATAATGATGGAGAGTTCTGGCATTTTATGAATCCTGCGACTTTTGATCAGGTTGCTGCAAATGAAAGTGCTGTAGAAGAGACAAAAAAATGGTTAATGGAGCAAGATCTTTGCACTGTGACCTTATACAACGGCGCTCCATTGACAGTTACTCCACCAAACTTCATTGAAATGAAGATCACTGAAACAGATCCAGGTCTTAAAGGTGATACGGCAGGTACAGGCGGAAAACCCGCAACACTTGAATCAGGTGCTGTAGTTCGCGTACCACTCTTCGTACAGATCGGAGAAGTCATCAAAGTCGACACTCGCACAGGCGAATATGTGTCTCGTGTAAGTAAATAGAAGAAAGTAAAATTTTTAATGGAGACGAAGAACATGAGTTCGGAGAATGTTAATCATAAAAGGAGACGAGTTCTGAGCTATGCAACCGTTGCGGTTGCAGCTTTTGGCGCAGGATTCCTTGGTGTTCCTTTTATTAAGTCTTGGATGCCAAGTCAACGAGCAAAAAGTGCTGGTGCACCTGTTGAAGTGGATCTTTCCAAACTTTCACCCGGAGAATTACTCCGTGTTGAATGGCAAGGTAAACCAGTTTGGGTATTGAATCGTACTGAAGCAATGCTTGAGCGTTTGGAGACCTCACCACCAGATGCGTTAGTAGACCCAACATCTAAAAGTGACCAGCAGCCTCCGTATGCTCAAAATCAATTCAGATCCATCAAACCTGAATACCTTATTCTTGTTGGAATCTGTACTCATTTAGGTTGCTCTCCAACTTTCAGACCAGAAGTCGCGCCTGCGGATTTAGGTCCTGCATGGCGTGGCGGTTTCTTCTGTGCATGTCATGGATCTCGCTTCGATTTAGCGGGTCGTGTATTCAAAAATCTTCCTGCACCGATTAACTTGTTAGTTCCTGATCATTTCTATAAAACAGAAAACTCTGTTGTTGTAGGCCTTAGTGGGGAGGGTGCATAATGACTACTCAGACAAAATCTAAATTGGAGCGCTTAGGAGATTGGGTTGATTACCGTCTTCCTTATAAAAGAGCACTTCGCACACATGTTACGGAGTATTATGCTCCAAAAAACTTTAACTGGCTCTATGTATTCGGTATCTTAGCGGCAGTAATGCTTGTGAACCAAATCCTTACAGGTATTTGGCTTGTCATGTATTACAAACCTGATGGTGCACTTGGCCCTACTGGCATTCCTATTGCATATGCGGCATTAGAAACCGCAGTTATGCGTGATGCAAACTGGACATGGCTCATCCGCTATATGCATGCTGTGGGTGCTTCAATGTTCTTTATCGTCGTTTATATGCATATGTTCCGTGGTTTAATCTACGGTTCACATCGTAAACCACGTGAGCTTGTGTGGATCTTCGGAATGCTCATTTATCTCATCTTGATGGCGGAAGCTTTCATGGGATATGTGTTACCTTATGGTCAGATGTCATTCTGGGGTGCGCAAGTAATCATCTCTCTATTCGGCGCAATTCCGTATATTGGTGATACTTTAGTAACAGGTATTCGTGGTGACTTCGTTATCTCTGAAGCAACCCTTAGCCGTTTCTTTGCACTACATGTTATTGCTCTTCCATTAGTTTTAGTAGGCCTTGTGGTAGCACATCTTCTTGCTCTTCACCAAGTAGGCTCTAATAACCCTGATGGTATTGAAATCAAAGATAACTTAGATGAGAATGGCAAACCGCTTGATGGTATCCCCTTCCACCCTTACTACACTGTGCACGATACATTTGCTGTGGGTATTTTCTTAATATTCTTCGCACTTATTATCTTCTATGCACCAGATATGTATGGCCTCTTCTTAGAAGCTCCTAACTTTGAACCTGCTAACCCATTAGCGACACCAGCACATATTGCGCCAGTATGGTACTTTACGCCGTACTACACAATTCTTCGTGCGGTTCCATCATGGTTTGGTACACAAATCTGGGGAGTGATTGCAATGGGTGCATCGATTGCGGTCCTCTTTGCGTTACCTTGGTTAGATAAGAGCCCTGTACGTTCCATTCGTTACAAAGGCGCATTCATCAAAATCATGATTGCCCTCTTCGTAATTTGCTTCATCGTGTTAGGTTACCTTGGTGTTGTTCCTGCAAATGATGCTCGTACTTTAGTAGCTCGTATCTGTACAGTTTTCTACTTCGTTTTCTTCCTTGGTATGCCATGGTGGTCAAGATGGGGTAAAGTTAAACCAGTTCCAACAAGGGTGACAATGAAATGAAAAAAATCGTAACTCTCTTAACAGGCTGTTTTGCGATCATGTTTGCTACTGCGAATGCGCAATCAGCAGAGGAATTAACTGCACAAGCTCTTAATGAGCTTGGCAATCCTCAAATCAATGTAACTAACCATGAATCAATGCAATCAGGTGCCCGTCTTTATATGGACTACTGCCTTGCATGTCACTCTTTAGAATTCCAAAGATACAATATCACTGCTCGTGATATGGGACTTGAAGAAGAAGATATTCAAAAATTGATTAATACTGGTAGTTACGATCCTCGTGAAGCTGAATTCATCAGATCTAAAGATGGTGATTTAATCTACACAGCAATGGATCGCCGTGATGCACAAGTATGGTTAGGTGTGGCGCCGCCAGACCTATCTACCATTGCTCGTGCAAAAGGTCCTGACTATATTTTCAAATATCTTCTCTCATTCTATGAAGATGAAAGTCGCCCTACAGGCATGAACAATATTGCATTCCCTAATGCCGGTATGCCACATGTTCTTGCTGAATTACAAGGTACTCATGCGCCTATCATTGAAAAGGTTGCATTAGGAGAATGTAATTTAGAAAAACCTGAAGAGTGCCAATTTGAAGAAGTAGTGGTTGGACTCGAAAAAGTATCTGAAGGTACGATGAGTGAGTTAGAATATCGTCAATCTATTAACGACCTGACAACTTTCCTTACTTACGTTGCAGAACCTGCGCAATTAGAGCGTAAGAAGTATGGTCCATGGGTATTAGGATTCTTAGTGATCTTTACGATTCTTGCCTACGCTCTAAACCGCGAATACTGGAAAGATGTAAAATAATCATATGATTCTTTTTCACTTGATTCAAAAACTATTATAAAACCTGTAAGGAGCAATTATTTCTAATTGCTCCTTACTTGCGATTTAGGAGATCATAAATATGTCAACAAGACGCACAGGATTTACATTATTTATAGAAAAAAATTCTTTAGATGGTGATCGAGTAAAAGTCACACTATTAGAAAAAAATATTACGTGTGAGACTGTTATCGTCGATCCTAATAATCCACCTGGGGATCTTTTAGAAGTAAATCCTCAAGTGATATTGCCGACACTTATTACTCGTGAAATTGCCATTTATCACACAGATACGATTTTAGAATTTTTAGATGAGCGCTTCCCTCACCCACCCCTTTTACCAAATGATCCAATTTTAAGAGCAAAGTTCCGCTTAACATTAAAAACGATCGTCAATGACTGGTATCCTTTGGTGGAGAAGCTTATTGGCAGAAAAACTGCGGATAACAAAACAAATAAAGCTATTGCAGACTTAATTGTTTCCTATGCACCTCTTTTCAGCCAAACGGATTACTTCCAGAACGAAGACTTCTCTCTCATTGATGCTACAATTGTGCCATTTTTATGGTGGGTTAAATTCTTAGAAATTCCCCTTCCTAAAAAAGCACAACCAGTGTTAGATTATTACGATCGTTTATTCGAAAAAGAGAGTGTCAAAATGGCATTCGATAAGAAAGAAAAAACTATCTAAGGACAAAAGACTCATGACTTCAAATAAGCCCTATTTTATACGCGCATTATATGAGTGGATTTTAGACAATAATTGTACGCCCTATATTGTCGTGGATGCGACACTTCCGTTCGTTGAAGTTCCTGAGCAATTTATTTCAGAAGGTAAGATTATTCTTAATATCTTACCTTCTGCAACTCAACACTTAGATCTAGGCGATGATTGGGTCACATTTTCTGCCCGTTTTTCCGGCATTGCTCAAGAAATCAATATTCCTATCGGTGCGATTATTGCGATTTATGCCCAAGAAAATGGTGAAGGAATGGGCTTTGAGACAGAAGCTTTGCCATTAGATTATTTTGAAGAAACGATTTTAAAAGTTCCTAGCAAAACATCTTCAAAAAAAACCCATTTAGATGTGATTGAAACCGTTGAAGCCTTCGAGGATAATACCGAAAAATCAGTTGTAGATACATCAAATACAACCAAAAAATCTTCCGATAAAAAAGGCAAAAAACCGACATTAACGATTATTAAATAAGTTTGTTAAGACGTGTATGCGCCAATGCATAGGGGAAGTAAAAACTCAAAATAGTGAGGATTTATGCCGACACTCAAAGAAAGTAAGGATATTATCCTCATTCATGGGCTTTATCAAAATAGTTTGATCGTCAAAGTTTTAGGAAAAAGACTCAAAATACAGGGCTATCGCGTACACTACTTTGATTACCCTACTTTAAAGAAGCCTCTAAGCGATAACGTACAATCTCTATCTGAATATTTACAAAATTTCCAAGAGCCTTTTAGTATCATTGCCCATAGCCTTGGCTGCCTATTAACCTACCACTATTTAAATCTACAAATCCCATCAGCGCTGCAATCTGTTATTGCGATTACGCCTCCTTTTCAAGGCTCGCGTATTGTGCAATTTTTGAAAAATCATCAAAGCGGATTTCTAGTCGGTAAAGCGAAAGACTCGCTATTACCGCTTCCTTCTCATATCCAATGGAACTTCCCCATACCTTTAGGGATTATTGCCGGCACTCAAAATATCGGCCCATCCTCACTACTTCTTGAAAAGATCACAAATCATATCGAAAAAGATAGTCTAGTCAGTGATGGAACGGTTTATTTAGATGAAACTCAGATTTCCGGAATGGCAGATCATACAACTTTAGAGAAATCTCATACGATGATTCTTTTTGATCCAGAGCTTCCTAAACTGTGCGATCATTTTATAAAGCATCACTCTTTCTCTTAGACATCTGCTTACCTTTCACTAGAAAGGGATTATAAAGCTGTCTTTTCCACCTTGACCAAAATATTGCCATCCGCGACTTGTAGATCGAGCGTATCCCCGGGATTGACTTGCGTAATACTTTTCACAACACTCCCTTTCTGATCCGTTACAACCGAATATCCTCGAAGTAGTACATTTAACGGACTTAACAAATGAAGTTTTTCTAATGTCGCAATAAATTGGTTTTCCCGAGATTTCTGCTTTAATAACATCGCCTGCTCTAATCTATGTCCCAGCTGTATTAACACTTGTTCTTTTTCCTGGATACTTTGCGTTAAATAGCGCGAGTCTAAACGCTTTGCAAGATCATTAGCAATCGTTTGATATCGGATTAATTTTACCTTCAAAACCTCACGTAAACGTTCCTTTAAAAGGACCAACTGATTATGAGACTTTACTAATTGTAATTTCGGTTCCTTTAATAATAATCGATTTTGAAGTACCACTAATTTTTGCTCGGCATTTTGCAACCTTCGCCCTATTGCAGTCATCAGTTTGATTTCGATCTCTTGCAGATACTGCAAAAGTTCATCACGCGATTGTGAAGAATACTTCGCCGCCATTGATGGTGTTGGCGCCCTTAAGTCAGCAACATAATCGGCAATCGTGGTATCAGTTTCATGTCCTACGCCGGAAATAATAGGAATTCTCGATGCAAATATGGCTCTTGCGACCACTTCCTCATTAAATGCCCACAAATCCTCAATACTGCCACCACCCCGAACAAGAAGCAGTAGATCACACTGCTCTTCTCTATTCGCTCGTTTAATCGCCCTAACAATATCTTCACCGGCATTTTCACCTTGCACCAACGTTTCATATAATATAACCGGAATATCTGGTCGATGGGATTGTAGGACATTTAATACGTCCTGTAGAGCAGCTGCACTCTTAGAAGTAACAATGCCAATTTTGGTGGGATGTTTCGGGATTTCCTGTTTAAACTCAGCATTAAATAGCCCTTCTTGTTGTAGCATCTTTTTCAGCGCTTCAAACTGCACATACAGATCCCCTTTTCCCGCTTCTTCTACTTTAGAAACAATGAGCTGATATTCTCCACGTGGCGCATAAACAGTTATCTTTCCAGTCACTCGAACCTTTTGCCCACTCATAATCAGCGCCCGATACATAAGCGCTTGAGAACGCCAAATAACGGCTTTCATGACGGAATTTTCATCTTTCAGATTAAAATAGATATGCCCAGATTGAGGGAATGCCGCATTAGAGATCTCTCCCTCCACTAAACAGTGAAAAAACTGGCCTTCCAATTGGTCTCTAATGGCAAGATTTAAAGTAGAAACTGTATAAATCGCTCGCTGAGATTGTTGAGTATATCGGCTATCATCCATCATTGATTATCTCCCTGCCTTTTTTGCATCATTCCAATATTGATCTAATTCTTCAAGCGACAATGATTGAAGCTCTCTTTTCGCATGATCTTCAATATATTGAAAACGTTGTCTAAATTTCCGATTCGTGCTATTCAATGCTTTTGTTGCATCTATATTCAAAAATCTTGCATAGTTCACAAGTGAAAACAGAAGATCTCCCAACTCACTCTCTATTTCAGAGGGATTACCCATTTCAACTGCTTCTAATAGTTCTGCCTTTTCTTCTTCCACTTTATCCCACACATCCGCAATATCATCCCAATCAAAGCCAACGGTTGCCGCTTTCTCTTGCAATAAGGATGCTTGCTTTAATGCCGGTAATGCACTGGGAATTCCCGCCAATAAAGAACGCCCTTCCGGCATTCCTTTCGTACGTCTTTCTTCTGCTTTAATACGTTGCCAATCTTCTTTTTGCTCGGCAATAGAGTCGTATTTTTTCCCGGAAAACACATGGGGATGTCTTCTAATAATCTTCTCTTGCAAAATAGACATCACATCATTGAAATTAAAGGCTCCTGATTCTTCGGCAATCTCACTATGTAGTAATACTTGAAATAAAAGATCGGCAAGCTCCTCTTTCACCTCATTCAAATTCCCATCATGGATCGCATCGATCACCTCTGCGCTCTCTTCTTCAAGAAAAGGAATCAAAGATTGATGCGTTTGGATCTTATCCCATGGACACCCCTCTTCAGAACGTAGTTTTTTTACGACCAACAACAATTCTGGCAAAGTAGTTTCTATCATAGGAATCCTTTCTCTTTTTAATCTTTCTCTTTTAATGAATAATATTACGCTTCCCATCTGCTTAATAATGCTCTCCAAATACTGAACCTACAAATAGACGGCATAAATAAGAAGCTATTATCATACAGAATTATTTATAAAAAAAGATTATAAAGTTCTTTCATTTAGATTTATTCCAAGAAATTCAGCCCCCCTCAGAAAGAGAGCAAAACCCTCCTCAAAAAAGAACTCTAAACTTGACATTTCCTGAATTAATAAAATTAAAAAAGATACCCACAGTTACTGTGGATAACTTTGAGGATAACTGTTTTTTTATTGCCTTAAATGCGTTAATCATGCCTCATTTGATAAAGTGATCAATAATTACTCACTCTGAAATAGTAGTAATACCAATAGTTTTGAAGCATCTATGCGAGAAATGGATCCATATTTATCACATGCCTGTCACAATCAGGCTTTTCATTAGTTGTGAATAAGTCAAGCAAAATAATTCTTTTTTTTATAGAAAAATCACTTTATTTTTTTGACATAAATGTAAAGAAATTATATGGATAATAATTCGCCAGAATGGATTCTGAGCGCATAAATTCACACCAAATATTCACACCCTCTTCCTTTATAAATTTAGACAATAATCTTTTTTTATCACTGATAGAATAACGGGATCTTTTATCTCTAACATTCTTTCATTCATTCATTAAAATTACCCCTTAAGTGATCGGCAGATATGAATTATAAAATTATTATTCCAGCAAGACTAAAATCCACTCGCCTCCCTAATAAAATGATGCGAGATCTACATGGAAAACCGCTTATAGAGTGGACTTGGAGAGCCGCTGTTAATAGCGATGCATCTCAAGTCATCGTTGCCACAGATGATGCTGGCATTTTCAATCACCTTCAGCAATTAGGCGCTGAAGTGATTATGACATCCGACAAACATGAGTCAGGAACTGATCGCTTAAGTGAAGTATCACAAGCACTGCAATTCCAAAGCAATGATATTATTGTGAATTGGCAAGGAGATGAGCCTTTTTTACCGATCCACTTTGTTCATCAGGCCGTCAAAGCACTTTCTGACAACTCAGAGGTTGCAATGAGTACACTTGCGACGCCCATCTACAACTGGGAAGAAGTGCAAGATCCGAATGCTGTAAAAGTTGTTCTGAATGAATTTGAAGAAGCGCTCTACTTCTCCCGCGCGCCAATTCCTTATCAAAGAGGCAATATGCATACGGAAGGCAACATCGAAGGAGACACGCCTTATTTACGCCATATCGGGCTCTATGCGTATCGTGCTTCTTTTTTAAATGAGTATCCTTCCCTGCTTCCATCTGCGCTTGAAGAGTTAGAAAAATTAGAGCAACTTCGAGCATTAGCCAATAACCGGAAAATTGCCGTTGCCATCTCTCTCAATACGCCACCTCCCGGCATTGATACAGAAGAAGATCTCTTCAAAGCAAAATCTTGGATTGATGCGCATCCTGAGATCAATATTTGATCTACTGATTAGTACGTTTCGTATCATTATTTTCCGATAATGCCGGTACCTGCAAATATCTTGTATGGTATTGAACCACTTTCACTGACTATTTGTAGCTCGGCATTAAGCTCTGCACTACAATTCAATCATCACTCCATATATACCTTTCAATATCAGCTCCTTTTAAATCAACACCCGCTTTAAAATAGATTTAAAAATAGATTTAAAGGCAATATTGGATACTATAAGCAATCTCAACTCTCAAACTTAGGTTTCTATTTACGTATGCTAAAAAATATTACCTTTCAACGTCTATCTTCTTGGTTTTTCCGTAAGATTACGAGAATTAAGACAAAATGGTTTAAAAATTTGTTCATTAGTCAATTTGCCAAAATTTATAAAATTGATTGGCAAGATTGCGTAAGACAGCGCCCCGAAGATTTCTCTTCTTTTAATGATTTCTTCACAAGAGAGTTGAAACCGGAAGCCCGTCCTTTAAGTGATGCACCGATTATCTCGCCGGCAGATGGGAAAATTGCGGCATGTGGTCAATTATCAGATACGGAATTTATCCATGCAAAAGGTCATCACTTCACATTAGAAGCCTTGATTGCCGATCCTGAGCTTGCTAAAGATTTCAAAGATGGACAATTTGCCACAATCTATCTCTCTCCACGAGATTACCACCGTATTCATATGCCGGTTTCGGGCCGTTTAGAGCGCACAATTCACATTCCGGGAATGTTATATAGTGTTTCTCTCAAAACTGCGGAAAATATTCCAACGCTATTTGCCGAAAATGAACGTCATGTTTCTCTCTTTGATACCGAATATGGCAAAGTGATTGTGATTTTAGTCGGCGCGATTAATGTATCTAGTATGGAAACCGTCTGGGAAGGCACGATTACGCCGCCTTACGCTTCGATCTTAAAATATAGTGATTATCAGAACGAAGAGATTTTCCTTGAAAAAGGCGAAGAGATGGGAAGATTCAACATGGGATCGACCGTGATTGTCATTACCGAAAATAATGAATTACAGCTCGATGAAATTCTAAAAGAGTATCAACCGATCAAACTTGGCGAAGCGCTTTTACATAAAGCCGTAGAACCGTAAGATCTCCCTTTCTTTTAGCATGATTTATCGGTATAATGCTCAGCTTGATTTTGGCCTTTTACTACAAAAGGTCCGGGTCTCCTTGTCTTTCAAAGCCTTATTGAAAGACTTTAAATTTTTTTAAATCCATAAGGAGCATGAATAATGCGTCATTACGAAGTAGTATTTCTGGTTCATCCAGACCAAAGTGAACAAGTTCCTGCAATGATTGATCGTTACAAAGCAATCGTTACTGACAATGGTGGAGCAATTCATCGTTTAGAAGATTGGGGTCGTCGTCAACTTGCTTACCCAATCCAAAAAATTCACAAAGCACATTATGTTCTTATGAACATTGAGTGTGACAAAGCAGCCTTAGAAGAGCTTCAAAGCGCATTCCGTTTTAACGATGCTGTGATCCGTGATCTCATCATCAATAAAGACGAAGCAGAAACAGAAGTATCTGTGATTGCAGCTAAACCTGAGCGTAACGTTGAAGTACGTGAAGAAGTTGAAGTTGAAGAAGATGCAGAAGACGCTGATGACAGCGAAGAAGCATAATTCTATAAGCTCTTTTCAAATTATATTACAAAGGTAAATTATTATGTCACGTTATGTTCGTCGTAGAAAATATTGTCGTTTTACCGCTGAAGGCGTTAAAGAAATCGATTACAAAGATATTAATCTCTTAAAAAACTATGTTACAGAAACTGGTAAAATCGTACCAAGTCGTGTAACTGGTACAAGTGCACGCTATCAGCGTCAACTCGCAACTGCAATCAAACGCGCGCGTTACATTGCATTGCTCCCATACACTGATCAACACTAATCGTCCACAGGGAGATATAATGAAAGTTATTCTTTTAGAAAAAATTGAAAATTTAGGTTCTCTTGGTGACACGATTGATGTTAAACCAGGATTTGCTCGTAACTACCTTCTTCCACAAGGTTTAGCGACTGAAGCAACACCAAAAAATATCATTCTTTTTGAAGCACGTCGTGCAGAACTCGAAATGAAGCAAGCTGACGTATTAGCAGCTGCTACAGCTCGTGGTGAGAAACTTGCTGGCTTAGTAATGACTATCGCTGCTAACGCAGGTTCTGAAGGTCGTTTATTCGGTTCAGTAACAGCACAAGATATCGCAACTCTTATTACTGATGCAGGCGTTCCTGTTGACCGTAAAGAAGTTCGTATCAACGAAGGTGCTATTCGCACACTTGGTGAACACACAGTTACACTTCGCTTACACTCTGACGTTGATGCTGAAATCACAGTAAACGTTACAGCTGAGTAAGTTCAAGTAGTATTAAGCAAACATATTAATAAAATTCATCCTAAGACAATGAATCAAAAAAGCCCACGAAAGTGGGCTTTTTCTTATTTCTCTTTCTTATTTCTCTTTCTAAGAATCTCCTAATTACCTTCCAACTATAGCCTAACTATTTGCCATCTCTTTAAGTAAGGTCAGCAGGATATTTATTAAAGTTCACTTCAATAAAGCTCAAAAAGATCATGCAATCCTTCCCCCAAAAATAATACCGATCATAAGTAGAATTTTTTCGGATCATTTATCCAATATCAAATGCCGGCATTCGTATGCAGATCTTATTCCAGCAGTACTGATTCTTGGGGTTTTAATGCAGGAAGAGCGGTTACGATAGTCATTTCATTTGGCTTAAAATGCTAAAAAGAATGACTTCTGCTGGCACGAGATTTGTAAAAAATGCAAGAATTCGACCCCGCCATGAATCAATCCATACCTTATAAGGGGACTTTCTTAAATCGATTTCTCTATACATCCCCGAATATTCCCTAATAAAAAAGATCCTTTCACTGACAACCATGAAAGGATCTTTGATTAGGCGCTTTCGCACTCTTACAGTGTTGTGATGAATCCATCACCATAAGTCAATATATATGGGTATCAGTCCAACAATTATGAAGGTATCGGAATCATTCCTTTATTCGGCAATTTCCAATTAAAGCGTTCAGCGGCAATTAACCCACTTCTTTGTAAAAATCTTGGCGTAGAGAAATAGAATCCTTCGGCATTCGGTCCCATTAAGATACTCATTCCAAATACCAAATCTCCATAAGCATTAATTTCTCTAAAGTTTGCATATACCGCTTTTGATAATCCAAACATTGTAGGATCTTTAGCAAGCTCTTCATTTGCAGTCGCTTTTAATATCTCAATGATTGCGTCAATATCATCATTTCGATGAGAGCGATCGAGCACAAATTGCGTAGATGCAATATAACCCGTCGTAATATTTCTTGGCTTTTTCGCAGCAAATTCTTCTGTGCCATATTCAAATGCCGTACCATAACTGTCTAAATAGACTGTTTCCGGCGTTTGTCTGACAATCTTCGCAAAGGTAGATTCTATCAATACAGTATCGCCGGCAACTGTTGGATAATACGCTTCACTGTGAGGCACATCCCTTGAAACCATACTTTCGATACAATCAATAGTTAAACGCACTCGCCCATTATCTAAAAGTGGATTAAATAAGAATACAGAGTAAAGATTAATATGCTCGATTTCCCAAGGAATCCCCTGATAGATCACTCGCTCCCCTTCCCTTGCTAATCCCATATTTAAAAAAGTTCGTAAACGTTTAAAATATGCCGGGATTGAACTTCTTAAGCTAATAGTCATCGCTAAGATAATCAAGATCGCTAATCCAAATAGCACCATATCGCCGGAAGAATGCAAAATTACCAATAAAGTCGCAAACGCTAACATAAAGGAGAAAAGCTCGTAAACTAACAATAAAATTCGCCACAATAAGGAAACCTTCTTCACTTGATGTTGCGATTTCACCTTTTTCTCATGTCTTGTCACAATTCGGCGTAATATCCAAGATGAAAAATAGAGTATTCCAAAAAATGCCCCTAAGCTCAGTAAGAGAATTTTCCCTTCATTCGTAATAAAACTCCAAACCCCCTGAAGAATCCTCTCAGACAGCGAACCTTCTTTTTCAATCTCTCGATATTGAAGATTAATTAATTCTAATTGGTTCGCATGATACGCGCGCTTTAGCGCCCAACTACTCTGAATTTTATTCAGTTGCATCAACGATGCTTCATTCAACTGAGATTGATCAATCGTTTCTAAATGCAGTAACGCTTCATCAATAGCCATCAGATTTTGTTGTAATTCTGCCCTTGTCGTACGAATAAAATCTCGTTTACGCTGAGATTCCGTTAAATTCTGTAAAGAGCTAAATACGGGCTGTACGATTTTAATGAGCTCTTTTTGCCAATCATACTGAAGAATCTCTTCCTCTTCCGTATTCGCAATATCATAGAGCTCTATCTCCAAGCCTCCAAGTGCCAGTCTTTCAAACATTTTTTCAAAATCACGCTTTTGCTGTTCTAATTGAAGTAATGAAATCTCTAGGCTTTCGCGATATTCAGGCTCTTCAATTACCGCTAAATCTTGCATGACTTTTTCACGCTTAGCATTCACATCATCTAAACTACTGCGAATTTGATTCAATGAAAGCGTACTTTCATGGGCAAAACTTTGATTGTTCTCTTGAGCAGAGCTGATCTGAAGAGAAAGGGTGGATAGAAAACAGAAAAGAAGAATTTTTGATAGATTTTTTAACATTATGCTTAATAGATATCCTTATAAAACCTTATAGTTTGTAAATTTATATAAATATCTATTTTACATATCTCACTGTTAAATACCAATGATTAGCCAATTAGCACTCATTTTCAGCTTCTTCTGTTGAAGTAATCTACTTTTTCACCCCGTTTTTCTCTTTACATTTCGAGAATATCGCCGGCAATGATGCAGTATCCACAACACAATAAATCCCCCCAAATATAACAGCGGATATAATTGGGAGATTTTAAGGGAAAGATAGTAATGAATAGCGATCAACACCGCGATGGGATACACCCAATAATGCAGTTTTTTCCAATATCGCTTTAAATATCGCATCATATATTGATTAGAAGTGAGCGTTAACAACAGCAATCCAAACCAAGCTATTGCCCCGAGAATAAGATAATTTCGGCTGATGATTTCACTCAAAAACAAACGCCAATCTAAACTCAACTCCAAAACTAGATAGCTTGAAATATGCAAAGTTGCCCAAAAAAATACCGCCAATCCTACTAATCTACGAATAGAGTTGAGAATCGTCCATTTCGTCATCACAACAACCGGCGTGATCAATAAGACAGCCAACATGAAACGAATCGCAATAAGACCTGTAAAATGCTGTATTTCTTTAATAGGATCGCCTCCCATTTTTTGCAAAATAACGGCGAAAGCCATCCATATAAATGGCCCTATAATAAATCCCCAAACAAGGGTTTTTAAAAGATATTTCAGTACTATTTTTCGTTTCATCACAACTTAATAATGCTTCTTCAAATCTAAGCCCGAATACAAACTTGCCACATCATCATAGCCATTAAATAGCTGAGTGGCTTGTCGTTTACTGCCAAAGAGGGTTTCAGTTCCAATAATACGCTCTGAAGCTTGCGACCATCTTGGATGAGAAACGCCGGGATTCACATTCGCATAAAAACCATATTCATGAGGCGCACTTAAGTTCCAAGTCGTTTTGGGCATCGTTTCCGTTAAACGAATTTTTACAATGGATTTAATACTTTTAAAACCATATTTCCACGGCACCACCAGACGAATCGGTGCGCCATTTTGTGGCAACAGATCCTTCCCATATAAGCCTGTACTCAATAACGTCAAAGGATGCATCGCTTCATCTAATCGCAAACCTTCAATATAGGGAAATCTAAATCCGCCAAACGATACACCTTCCTGATTGGGGAAACGACTCGGATCATACAGCGTTTCAAAAGCGACATACTTCGCCTTACTCGTCGGTTCAACAAACTTCAAGAGTTCTGACAGCTGAAATCCCATCCATGGAATGACCATCGACCAAGCTTCCACACACCTGAAACGATAGATACGCTCTTCAATGGGGAATCGCCTAAAGATATCATCCATACTCAACGTTACGGGATTATTGACCTCGCCATCGATTGTGATTGTCCAGTCTTCCGTATCAAAATCCTTCCCATACCGAGAAGGATCATCTTTATCCCAACCAAATTCATAGAAGTTATTATAAGTCGTGATCTTCTGCTCCGGTGTTAAAAGTGCTTTTAACCCAGAATTCTGAGCATCAAACCACTGTTTAGCCTCAGCAAAAGCTAGCGAAGGCACCGCAACAGCACCGCCCGTAATTCCCAGTGCTTTCACTAAAGATCGCCTCTTTAAAAAAACCGACTCATCAGTCACGGCATTCTCTTTGATATCCCATTGTTTCTTCATAGCATTCCCTTCATATTATTCTATTATTGTTATAAGCAAACAAAATTAACACAAATCAAATCAATCACCTAATAACGATTGATTATCATAATCTTAAATATAAATCTTCCATGAAAAAGCCTGTGCTTAGCGGATTATTTAAATAGACTACTTCACTTATGTGCAAAATAGGGCGCCATAATCTTACCCCTAACTTTCGGAACTAGCAATTCATCACAGCCCACGCATGTAATCACGCCCCACGATGCTTGAGGTGTATCGACCCAATCATAAACGGGGATAATTTCACCTAAAGAATTTTTACCAAAAAGATACTTTGCCATTAATCAAAATCTGATCCACATTCTGCAAAAACACTGCTAAATTTTTTAAATATCCTATATATTTGCGATGTTTTTATTTCATTATTAGAGATAAAATCTCTTAAACTATCTGGCGACCGAATAATCAAGGATCTTTTAAAGGCTATTTTTCTCGATATTTATAGATCATGGGTCATTTGCTTCAAAAAATTAGTATATTTATTATTCGCAAGATCATAAATATAAAGATCCTCTCTGCAACGCGTTAATGCTGTATAGATCAGCTCTGCATTATCATCTGGCAAAGCGACATAAAATACAACTTTTGATTCAAATCCCTTATAGCTATGAATACTTGCTAGCTTTATTTTTCCACTATTTTGGTAGAAAAAATTCTTTTTTCTACGGCGATTAGCTTGAATATCCCGATAATAATTTGAATATTGCTGTTTCGTTAAACCCGTTCTTTTTTCCTGAAGGGTCTCCTCTTGCTCATTATTATCAGAATAGTGTTCTAATAAGACTAAATCCTCATCTAAGCTTTCAAAAATAATTGCTGTACCTTCTTCTTTTCTTATTAAAACTTCTATTTCTTTTAAAATGTCGAAATGACTCGCAATAATGACAATATCATTGGGATGGTAATTATAAGCTTTAATCTTTGACTTAATATCATGCCAAATTTTAGATGCCATATAAGATAGAGGCGTTTCTACCGCCTCTGGATAAGTCATAAATTCAATAATATTTTGATTTAAATTTAAGCGACTCTGCATCTCAGGTTCATCCTCATTAATCAAAATATTTTCATCATAATCTTCCATTAGAAATTGTTTTTGAAAATGTTGAAATAAATTTATCAATGGGAAATCACTTGAAAATCGATATGATTTTTTCAATGTGATCCAACGTCCAAAGCCTTGGACTATGGAAGAATTTCGCTTATTGATCTCATCTCTTTGGTAAATATTTTGGGATTGATCTCCAAATAAAACCATTTCTCCATTTTCTGCTAAAAATGAATCACGAATAATTTTGATCCAGTCTGGCTCAAAATCCTGTATTTCATCAATAAAAATTGCATGATACTTATCTGTCTCTTCTAATACTCCTTGAAAAATATTTTGACGGAAAATTTTCTCTGTAAGTGTATTTTTAACTGGAACAGAAAGATTTGAATTATTCAAAATTTCCGCAATGTTTTCGTTAGTATCAAACCCCCATTCGTTAGCTTGTTGCAGATAAAACAGATGATAATTTAAAAGTACAAATTTAGATGATACATCTCTATTTTGAGCTTCCGTTAACTTATCACTAATGTAATTTCTTAAAGTAATATTGTACGTTAGAATTAATATTCTTGGTGTTGGGTTCCCTTCAGCCTCTACGCGTAAATAACTACTAATAGCTCGATGAGCAATTAAGGTTGTCTTTCCAGATCCCGCAACCCCCTTTACTTTAGAAAAACCAACTTCACTTTCTATAATCCTCTTTTGCTTGGCATCCAAATAAAGAGGAATATTCTGGCGCAATATAAAATCAGGGGGAGATAATCTACGATAAAAATCGTCATAAATTTGAGATGAAAAAATCGGGTTATCTTGCAGTTTGTCTTCAATTTTTAGCAATAGATTTCGTAATCCATCTGAGCCAAAACTTAAGTTTAAATCACGTGACAGAACCTTTCTTCGCCTTTCTAAATAAAGACTACGTTTAGTATAATCCTCATAACTGATCTGCTGATCTTTAAATGCCATATTGAGGCTTTGAAATTGATCTTTAATACTATCTAACGCAAATTTATAAAAATTAGTTAAATCTTTTTTTAATGCGTTATGAAAGTAACAAAAACAATGCACAACTCCGAAAAAGTTCTTCTTCGGTTCTGCAATATCTGCAAGCCCCAATATCGGCAAATGCATATTAAACAACTGATCTTTATATGTAAAAACTTGAGACATAGGGCTTTTTATTCTCGATTTACCTCCATTACTTACCACGTACCACTGATTTTTTTCATCAACTACATAATGAAATAAATCCCAATCCTTTATCTCAATAATGACAGCGCCACAATTCTCTTTAAGAATAATAAGATCTGGACGACTTCCATTTAAAAAAGGTTCATAGAAGATTAAAAAGCTATCATCTAAGTGCTCTTCTAAATAATTGATTAAGCAGAGCTCCCCTTCAGTTGGAGCTACTGTTAGTTGCGCTATTTTTTCTCTAGATGGATACAATTTCCCCATATCACCCAACCCTCAGCGGCAATACATCTTCTGTGATCATTTTTGTGTACGCTTCTTTTACCGTGCGCCAGTAGCGGAGTTTGCTGACGGGGTTTTCCGCTTGGGATTTGTAGAGATCGAAGTTGGCGCTTCTCTTTAAGGCTTCTTCTCCCGGCTGATTTTCTAGATCAGGGTTGAAGCTTGCGACCATGTAGCGGAATTCTTCGGGATCTAGTGCCCACTGTTTGGAGAAGTTTTCGACAAGTTCGTTCGTTTGAATATCGATTTTTTGTGCAAGAAGATCCGTCACTCTTTGCCCTCTGAACTCTTCCGGCGTGGATCTGATTTCTTGCCATAAAAGCGACATGACGCCGGCAAGTTGTGGGTTTTCCTGTTTAAGTGTTTCCACATAATCATCCACTTCTTGATTCGCTAGCGCATCTGATTGCATCTCTTTTGGCGAGGATTCCTCGGGGATAAATTCCTGGATGAGCGCCACGATATAGTTGTAGTTAATCTCTTCTACTCGGTGGGTTTGTAGATCATATTCAATATCGAGCGGTTCAACGTCTGGATCTTCTTCACGATTTTCTCGTAGCTCTTCCAACACGTTCACATAAATACCGTGATATTCCTCAATCTCCATGAAATCGATCGGGAAAATATCGCCCATCATTTCCGGCTTGAAATTGGAATAGACCATTGCCGAGTTCAAGAATCGATCCACTTTTTGGAACGCTCTGACAAATTCTCGCTTCTCTTCTAAGCTTAAATTTTTGATCTCTTCCGGCGTTCTTGCAATGATTCTTAACGCTTCAATTGCTTCGATCAATTCCTGCTTTACCTCTTCCCAAACCGGCGCTAATACATGATTTTCACCGCCGTTTGAGTAGAGAAATAGCGCTTCATTCACTTGTTTCTCAAAATAGCGTGGCGTTTGGAATGTCACGATCTGTCCATAGAGTTTATCCCGATCAAATAAGCGATTCGTTCTAGAAAATGCCTGAATAATATCGTGCGGTTGCATCGGCGGGCGATCAATAAAGAGCGTTGAAATACACGGCGCATCAAATCCTGTTAAAAGGCGATCCACTACAATAATGAGATCAATCTGCTCACGTCTTTGATGATAAAGTGCTTTCTTTCTTGCCAAGCGAGCATTCACATTTTGGTTATAGGCTTTGATGGTTTCTAAGGAGTAATTTTTCTCATATGTCGCATTATAGTCTTGGAGTGCTTCCTTCATCTTCTCTTGGTTTTGAATGGAACTCTCTTCATTTTCCGAGATGGAATAAGTAATAGCGATCTTGGGAAAATCCGGTAATATTTTACTTGTTCGATTCCCCACTTTTACCGTTTCATTGCCGGCAACAACGCTCTTAATCAGATCATAATATTCTTGCGCCGTAGCAATATTCGGCACTGTTAAAATCGCACCATAGGCTTTTCCAACGCCACTTTCTGCCGTAAATCCTAATTTTGCGTGTGATTTATTAATAATGAAATCAATTACCTGTAAGCGATGCTCTTTGGTATTGTAAGCTTCTCTTGGAATCAGCTTTTCCCGCTCGATCGGCGTTAAACTTCTATAATCTTTATCGGGATAGCGCTGTTCAATAATCTGCTCTAATTCATACTCATCAAAGGTGTGTTTATATTCCACCTGAAAGCCGAGCACTGCGCCATCTTTAATGGCTTCTTGCACCGTATATTGATGCAGGCGATTGCCGTATAGCTCTTGGGTTGTTCTTGCAAGGTTTCCTAATGATGCTCGCTGATTCTCTTCAAAGATCGGCGTGCCGGTAAATCCATACCAAAGGGAATGATGGAAATAACGCTGTAATTCTTGTTTTTTCTCCGGCGTTACTGCTCGGTGGCATTCATCGACAATAAAGGCAATTCTCTGCGCTTTGATTTTGGCATAACGCTTTTTCGTGCGCTCGCTCACTTCCCCATTTTCGGCGCTGTTTTCAATCCGGCGCATCAGATGATTCAACTTTTGAATGGTCGTAATCACAACCGTGCGATCATCATTAGCGAGCTTATCAATGAGATCATTCACATTCGCCGTTTCATCAATAGAAACCGGATCAAATTCCGCATACGATGCGAATGAACTTGTGGTTTGCTGATCTAAATCCACCCGATCTACGATAAAAATCGTTTTATCAATCACCGGAATATGCAGTAAATTACAAGCAACTTTATAAGAAGTAAGCGTTTTTCCCGATCCCGTTGTGTGCCACACATAGCCTGATTCTTGCTTAAAGGAAGCCTCTTTCACCGCTTCAATGGCATGAATTTGGTAAGGTCTGAGTAAAATGAGCGCTTCTTTCTCTCGATCTGTGATGGAATATTGCATCACCATTTTATGCGCAGCCGGAATAGAGAGCACATCTTCGGCAAAGTGAATATAATCGTTCACTTCCTGATTGGTCGCCGTAACCCATTTACTTAAAAACTTCGCATTGAGCTTTTCAAATTGCGCAGCGGCAATATAGCGTGTATCCGATGCATTACTCACAACAAACATCTGAAGCGTGGAATAAATGCCGGTAAACTTCCCTTCTTTCAGATATTTTTGAATCTGCCGGAAGCCATCCATATACGGATGTTGGCGGTTTTTTAATTCAATATGAATCATCGGCAAGCCGTTAATGAGAAGCGTGACATCAAAGATGCGATTGCGATCCATCTCCACTTTTTTATCGGCTTCAAACTGATTTACCACTTCATACACCGTTTTACCGCCGGCAATATGATCTCTATGAATCACATTTAAACGAATCGTGCCAAGTGTTGCATCTTCCCTTCTCACTTCCACTTTGGCAATGCCATTTTCGCCGGAAAGCCACGTTGCCGCTTCATAGAAGTTAGAGAATCGCAATTGATTCTGCACTTGCCGGAACTCAAGCTCTGTGAGCGGTTCGCCGTTTAAAATCGCAAGATTATTGCGCTCTAAGATAATGCGGAAGTTTTGCCAAAGTGACGCTTCATCGGTTAAATCTTTCCGATAAGTCCATTGTGAATCGCCGGCAACTAACTGCGCAATTAATCGATCTTCTATCTCTCTCTCACTCGTATAACGTCTCTTTGTCACTTTGGTCAAATCCTTTTGGCTAAAGTTTCTGCTTAATCACACTTAAAATATATTCCAATTGTCCGGTATCTTTGAGTGACACTTCATAATCGCCATTTCCCCAATGTCCAATCTTTCGCATATCTCGAAAAATACCTTTCGAATCTTCTAACGTTCCCCAAGCTGCATTGATATAGAGCACTAAACTTCCCTTGAGCATGACGATATCGACAATATTGGCTTTATCCTTTTTAAAGGTTGCATAATATTTGGTATAAGCGAGCTCGATTTGATCATCTAAATTCAAAATTGCCTGTTTAAATCGCTCATAAAGTTCAATCGTTTTTTCAGAACCGAGTTCAAAAAAGCTATCTTCATCATACACTTTGATCTCTTTAACAATATTGGCGAATGGCGTTACTACGGCATTGTTGATATTGCTGGTATTTCCCATTTTGCTGGCATTTGGTTGCGGTAATTCCGGCGCATGTTTAGAGCGTTCGATAAAATTCACGGTTAACAAATCATCGTGATAGCGTTTAAACTCCACTAATTCAATCCCGAAATTTTTGAAGTTTGTCGCATTTCTCTGATAATCATTAAAGGAATTCGCCACGAAGATAACCCGAGTTTGGCTCCATTCAATCTCTTGACGCTTTAAGGTTCTTCCGAGGGATTGCTCATTATATTCAAGCACTAAACTATCCCGATAATCGAGCATCGCATTGAGATAGGAAATCCCCTGATCCACAACGCTCGTGCTCTTATCACGTTTATATTCAATCACGACAAAAGCTTTTTTCTCTTCATCAAACGCCAACGTATCAAAGCGGAATTGTTTTAGCGTAAATTCCGATTTCACAAGGGTTAAGCCCGTTAAAGTCGTCAAATTCTCCTCAAACAGCGCTTGCATCTCTTTTTCAAGGGGAAAAGGCTTCTCTTTAATTCGTGATAAATCGGTAGAATGAATTTTATAAATATCCATAAGTCGTTCCTTACACAAACATCCGCTGCAACATCGCCCGCTTCATCGTTTGATATTGTTCGAGTTTCTGTTTTTCAGATTCAATATTGCGATCCAATTCCTTAAAGTAATTGCCGATTTTGATTTGTTCTTCGTTATCTGGAGCCATTACCGGCATTTGCTTGATCTCATTTGAATTAACAGAATCAAATGTTGATCCGCTACTAAATCTAAGCCAAGAGCCAATTAGATTAAATAGTTCAAGCGTATAATAAATAAACCGATTTCCCTTTATAGCGGCAACTCCACGCCCTAAAACAACATCAAAATCAGTAATCGCAATTGCACCTACAGGTGCCCGAACAGTAAGGATAATATCCCCTTTCTCAGCTACTTTAGTTATTTGTGTTGTATAAATCCTAGGTATAACCTTTCCTCTATATAGATCAGCATTCCCTTGAACTAAAATTTTATCTTCAGGATTATCAGTATAGTTTTCGCTATCTGGCGATTGCCCCATATTAATTTTAACTAAATCATTTAAATTATATAATTCCCAATCCCCACTAAATCCCTCAAAACGCACCTTCGGCGTTTTCTCGCCTTTTTGCGGGAACATCTTTTGAAGCATCGATTTTTTATGAGTTTCTGCCAATTCTACGGTACGAGTTTGAAGCTCAATCAGCTTATCAAGCTCTTGAAATAAGTTGCCGATTTGGGTTTGTTCTTTGTAATCTAAAGATATTGATAGACTTTCTTTTTGCACACTTGACCAATTAGCTCTTGGCATTTTTGTACCGCTAGTTTGATTTACAAAATTCAAAAATTTTTGATCTTGTACACATGCATAAATAAATGTATTAACAAACTGATCTTTTGGATACAACGCCCATATTTCACCACTTTTAACGCCATCTTGATCCGCAAGCCACCATTTATTCAAGTAAGGTCTTAATCGACCAAATAATATATCTCCTTTTCTGAATATACTATTCGTTTGAGTTCTAACTGTTAAATCCCCAATTAAGATCCCTTTATTGGATACTAAATTTTCTAATTCAACATCTATAGAATATTTATCTTGGTTATCAGTTTCACTTCTAAGCTGAATAAACTCCGAAATTACCTTATTAACCCAACTCTCACTAAATCCCTCAAACCGAATCTTCGGCATTTTTGGTTTCACCGATTTCGGCTGTTGATTTATTTCGCTCATTACAGCTCCTTATTCATCAATAAAGATTTAAAGGCTTCAAGCTCTTTTTCAGTTTCGGCATCCGTTGTCGTGAGTTGTTCTAGCATTGAAAAGAGCTGATGTTTCGTATCGAGCAATTCCGTTTCAACTTCTGCCATCTCTTTCGCTAAATTTACTAAAGAGATTTCTGGCTCCGGCTCAAATGTATCCACATAACGAGGAATATTGAGATTAAATTCATTCTCTTTCAGCGTTTCAAAATCTGCCAAATACGCAAACTTATCGACAAATTCTCGCTTCTCATACGTTTCTAAAATCTCTTCGATATGATGCGGTTCCATCGTGTTTTGATTCCCTTTTTTAGTGAATCTTGTGGAAGCATCAATAAAGAGCACATCACGCTTGGTATAATCTTTCTTGAGAACGATGATGGTGGTTGGAATTGAAGTGTTGAAGAAGATATTTGCCGGCAAACCGATCACGGCATAAATATGCCCATTTTCCAATAAGGTTTGGCGAATCTTCGCTTCGGCACCGCCACGAAACAGAACGCCGTGCGGAAGTACAATCGCCATCGTTCCGCTCGATTTAAGATGGTAAAAACCATGTAATAAGAATGCAAAATCCGCACGCCCTTTTGGCGCTAAAACGCCGTAATCCATAAATCGAGGATCATCTAAGAAGCCTTTTACGGCGCTCCATTTTGCGGAATATGGCGGATTCATCAATACCGCTTCAAAGTTCGTGGGCTCTTCTGTCGGCCAATCCTCGCCTAAAGTATCGCTATTGCTCAGATCCTGATTCCCAATCGGCACGCCGTGAAGCATCATATTCATGCGGGCTAAGTTGTAGGTTGAGGTATTAATCTCTTGCCCAAAATAGCGCACCGTTTCCGGCTCGTTCGTTTCCTTCTTCACATTGAGCATGAGAGAACCTGAACCCATCGTTGGGTCATAAACGGTAAAACCCTTTTGATTCTCTTTCCCTTGCAGAACGATCTTCGTCATCAAGTTGGAAACAGGTTGTGGCGTATAAAATTCGCCGGCATTCTTACCGGAATCTGAGGCAAATTGACCGATCAAATATTCATACGCATCGCCGAGAACATCGCCATCATGCTCGCCAAGATTAATGCCGGCAAGCCCTTTCATGACGTTAGAGATTGTTTCATTTTGCTTTTGCGGAGAAGCACCAAGTTTGCGAGCGTAGAGATCAATATCTTCAAACAAGTTATTAAAGATCGCATTCGATTGCTCGATATCTCTAAATCCTTGCGCTAAATCTTCGAGCTGAAATTGATTACTATGCACATCGGCAATGAGCTTGGTAAACGTGAGCTCCGGCTTTAACACATACGAAAATTGATCATACAATGCCGAGATCAAATCCTCTTTTACTTCTGGATCATGATATGCCACCGTATAGATCGCCTGTGCTTCCGTGAGGTTATCCGCCTTCTCTTCAAGAAGCTCTACGGCATAATTGAGTAAGTTATCGGAGAGATATTTATAAAAAACCATTCCTAAAAGGTAGTTTTTGTACTCATTGGCATCCATCTTCGAGCGTAAAATATCGGCACACGCCCAAAGCGCACTATAGAGGGTTTTTGAGTTTTGTTCTGACATAGTATCTAATCCAGTAATATGGGAATTTTATTATGAATAGATGATAGCAGAATTCTCATAGGATTCGAGCGGATCGATAGATTCATCACTATTCACAGATCTTGATCAAAATATTGCTTAGATTCATATTTCATATATTCAGTGCATGTTGATTAGAGGATGCAAGATTCGTTCTAATACCACTCATGAAGTTTCAAGTATCTAATATCAAAGCCCTTATCAAAAAGGGCTTTCACAATTCGGTGAAAAAGTAAGAAAACTCACTTCAATTCACTTCAATTTAATCAACCTAATAAACGCTATCTAACCATGAAAATCCCGACATTAGATAGCCATCATTTAAAAAGTGATCCTGATTTCTCATCGCGCTATTTACAAAGCTCTCAACATCTTTAATGGATTCGTCGATCTCTTCAACATCTTCATCAATTTCGTCATCTTCTTCATCTCGATCATAATCGTAGTCATCATAATCATACCGATCGGCGTCAAATGTATTGACCATCAAGCTAAATAGATCTGACAGACCATACTTTTGTTTAATCACTTGTAGGATTTTACGCAAATACTGACCTCTTGCATCTGTAAAATAGTGTTCTGAGAAACCTGGAAGCTCTTCTTCTAACACAGATGGAAAATCTGCCTCATCCCATCCTTCCTGTAATATTTCCTCTTCACTATAAAAATCATGAATCGTTAATGCCGGCATTCCTAATAACTGGCGGACGGCTTCATAATCATAATTTTCAAGCTCATCGACATTTAGCCAATATTGATCCCAACTCTCTTCCCGAGCATGATAGATAAACGTCCGATAAAGATCTACTAAAGCAACCGCCAGTAAATTAGCCTCTTGAGGATTTTCATCCATCTTTTCACTCAAGGCTTTATCTTCCTTCAAAATCCCCCACATTAGCTCATACCAATACTTCTCATATCCCGTAAGCCAAGCTTCGTTATCTTTAAAAAATGGCTGTAATTCTGAAAACTGCATATCGACTCCTTTCGATGGTGTTAGATACTAAAATGACACTCTATTATTTAACATAATAAAATGCATCTTGGTAGCTCCAAAAGATCGACAAAAACCCCACATTTAAATTAAGGATGGAAATCAATAAGTAAGAGTTCTCAAAATATTCAAAGGATGATTGTAGCGCTCAAGATTGCCGAGAAAAAGAAGACATCAGTGTCACATCACTTTCAGACAGACAACAAAAAACCCTTAATCTTTAAAAGATTAAGGGTTCTGTATATGGCGGAAAAAGAGGGATTCGAACCCTCGATACGCTATTAACGTATACACCCTTAGCAGGGGTGCGCCTTCAGCCGCTCGGCCATTTTTCCTTGCTTCTATTTACTAGCTCTGTAGTGAATAGAGGTACAATTATAGAGTTTTTTTTCTATATGTAAAGCTCAATATTAAGGCAACTCTACTTTATTTCGTTTTATTTAAAAAAACGTCAATTCTCGAAGGCTAACGCACGTTTTTCAACGATTTTAGCAATCATAATTAACACCGCATTAATCGCTAAATAGATCACACCTGCCATTACATAGTAAGTAATGGAGTCGTAGGTCTGCCCTGCAAGCTCTCTGGCTCTTCCCATGATATCTAAGAGCGTAATCCCTTGCACAAGCGAGGTGCTTTTGAAGATCAAGACAATCTCATTAGAATAGCTCGGCAGTGCACGTCTTAATGCAAGCGGAATGAGTATCTTCATCGCTTCAAAACGGCTCATTCCAAGGGCTAAACAAGCTTCCCATTGGTTCTTAGAGATATTCTTCACCGCACCATAAAATAGTTGCGCCGTATAGGCTGCGGAGTTTAATGAGAGCGCTAAAATAGCACAGAACCAAGCTTGTGAGAAAAGGCTCCACATAAAACTATTTTTGATAAATTCAAATTGCCCAGGACCGGTATAGAAGAGGAAGATCTGTACAAGTAACGGCGTTCCTGTGAAAAAGATAATAAACCAGCGCATCAATCTTGCCGGCAATTTTCCTTCCCAAAGCGTTAAAATGCCAGTAAAGACCAATGCCAATAAAAACCCAAAAAAAAGTGCTGCCACCGTTAAAGCTAAGCTTAAAGGAACACCTTCTAAAATAAATATAAACTTTTCTAACATACTATCTCCCTACTTCGCCGGCTCGTGATCATACTTCGTAATATGGCTATAAAGCCTGTCTTGAAGTTTTTGACTCACAAGCGAAATAATAAGATAGATAAATGCCGCCATTGCGTACCATGTAAAGCCATCTGCCGTTGCCGCATAGATATAATCGGTCTCTTTCATGAGTTCATGAACACCAATCAGAGAAACAAGTGCCGTATCTTTCAGCAATACGAGCCACTGATTACTTAATCCTGGGAAAGCATGGCGCCACATTTGCGGCATAATAATATAGAAGAACGTCGCAGGCTTTGATAAGCCCAAAACAGCGCCGGAATTCCATTGATCTTTCGGAACGGCTAACAGTGCACCGCGAATGGTTTGCGACGCGTAGGATGCATAAATTAACGATAATGCAAAAGCGCCTAATCCAAAGAAGAGATATTCGCCGTAGGTATCTAACAGAGTGAAATAAAGATCCATCATGAATGGTGGCATCACATCTTCAAATTCTAAAAAGAGATACGGTAATCCTAATCCAATTAAGAAAATGACGAGCAGTTCCGGCAATGACCGAATAATCGATACAAATAAGGTTACCGGCCAGCGAACAATTCGCCAACGGCTCAACTCCAAGAGCGCTAAGATATTCGCCCACAAAAAACCTAATACTAATGCTACGATCGCAAGCGAAATAGTCGTTTTTGCCGCAACTAACATTGCTTCAAAATAACTACTCGTAAAGAGATCAAAAAAATTGGTTATACCACTCACACTGCTTCCTCTATTTACAAACAAAAAGCGATGTGATCACCATCGCTTTTCGTCTAATAACATCTACGTAAAACTATTGATCAAACCATTTGTTATAGATTTCATCATATTGACCATTTTCTTTAATGGTTTTTAAGCCGGCATTAATTTCTTCAACTAATGCTTTATTACGTAAGCCAACGCCAATACCTAAACCTTGACCAAAGTATTTTGGATCTGTCACTTTTTCGCCAACAACAACTAAATTATCATTGTCTTTCACGTAATCATAAACCACATCTCCATCGCCAAACACCACATCCACACGACCTAATGCTAAGTCGCTCATTGCTGCTGGATATTGTGGATACACAGATACTGATGCGCCTTTATAGGTATCTCTAATATATTGCTGATGCGTTGAACCTGAAAGAATCCCGATTTTGACATCTTCCACATTCTTAATAGAATCAGCCTTATCTTTTGTTGCCACATAAATCGAGTAGTTTTGATAATACGGGTCGCTAAATGCTACTTGTTTTGCACGCTCTTCCGTAATATCCATACTAGAAATCACGGCATCATAACGGCGAAGACGAAGATTTGGGATCAATGAATCAAATTCTTGTTCTGAATAGACACACTCTTTTTCCATTGCGTTACAAATCGCATCCATCACATCAATATCAAACCCTAAGAGTTCGTTATTTTCCCCTTTATATTCAAAAGGTGGATAAGCAGGATTTGTACCAATCGTAATTTTTTCTTGTGCAACTGTCATTCCACCGCTTAAAAGACCGGCAGCTACGAGCAATAAACCTAGTTTCTTTTTCATAACACTTTTCTCTCATCCAATAAGTTTTAACATCTTCAGCTTTAATCACTACTCTAAATAATGACGCTTCCAATCCTTGAAAACGCATTACTAGCAGTATATCCCCAATTAATGAGAAAGATACTGTTTAAATTCAACTGTTTTGGGTTCTGTAAACATGGAGGAATCTCCTTCCTCTACAACTTTCCCATTTTCCATATACACCACATAGCTTGCAATGCGTTTTGCAAAATCCACATCATGGGTTACCACAATTTGGGTAATGCCGGTTTTCGCAAGCTCTTCAATAATGGAAGCCACTTGTGAGGTAATTTCAGGATCTAGTGCCGCTGTGGGTTCATCAAATAGAAGCACATTTGGCTCCATCATCAACGCTCTTGCAATAGCAACACGTTGCTGTTGACCGCCAGAAAGCTTAAGAGGATAACGGCTCTCTAATCCTTCTAATTTTAAAGATTTCAGCGCTTCAAGCCCACGTTGATTTGCTTCTGCTTGCGACATCTTTCCAAGTTTTACCGGCGCATAGGTGAGATTTTGTAAAACACTACGATGTGGCCAGAGATGATATTGTTGGAAAATCATGCCTACTTTCTGTCTTAAATCACGAATGGTTTTCTCGGAAATGCTATTTGAGAAATCAAAGTTAAAGCCGGCAATATCAAGCGTTCCTGCTTTAGGTCGCTCAAGAATATTTAAAATGCGAAGCAGTGAGCTTTTTCCCGCACCACTTGGCCCTAAGAGTACAACGATTTCACCCTCATTTGCCTTAATTGATACATCAAATAGAACTTGTGTATCCCCATAAAAATAGTTTAAGTGCTTCAGCTCAATCATTCTTCCCATCTCTTTTATCGATTTTTATCTAATCTAGTTTCCCGGATTATTGTAATCGATCATAAAACCTTACAAAATCACGCGATATAAAATTATTTTTAAACTTGCTTATTCTACGGTATTTTTAGGATTTTTGCTGAAGCATTTCCGCTTCAATTGTTCAATTATGATCAAGTGGCGTGAAATAACGATTTTTTCGCACTAGCTCGCTCTCATATCCAATAATTTCGAGCATGTTTTTCCCGATTTCAGTGTGTCCTGTTTCCTTATATAGATTTCCTTATATAGATAATGCCATTAAAAATACCCTTGCACTCTTCTCAATCTCTATGCTTTAAAATGCTACGAGCATTCAGAGAGATCGGTAAGATACTTCTATCAACTTAAATAATCTTTGGTAAGATGAATCGCTAAGAATTTTGCACCTTTTATGCGTTCTCACTTGGCTTTAATTCATTTACTTCTAACAGATATCTCATCAAACATTATGAAAAAAGATCTTATTGAAAAATTTCTCGATACGCCCCATAAAAAAATTGCATTAATGGGCATGAGCGGTGTTGGTAAAACCCATCTTTCCAAGAAACTTCCAAAATCAGAATGGTTTCATTACTCTGTCGATTATCGTATTGGCTCACGCCACCTTAGTGAAGAAGTTCATGATTTTTTAACCATAGAAGCAATGCAACAGCCCACGTTAGCAAATCTCATTCGAGAAGGTGCTATTTCCGTAAAATCGCAATTAACAGTCGATAATTTAGCGCCTCTTTCGGCATATCTTGGAATGTTAGGTAGCGAATCGAAAGGGGGTACAAATTTAGATACTTTCTTAGAGCGTTTAGAAAAACATCGCATTGCCGAGATCGAATCTGTAAAAGATGTGCCCTACTTTATGGAGAAAGCGAAAAAAATCTTAGGATTTCCGAACTTCATTATTGATACCAGTGGCAGTTTCTGTGAACTACAAGATGAGAAAAGTTGGGAACTCATTGGTCAAAACTCTCTATTGGTCTATATCAAAGCTTCTGAAGAAGCGAAGAATTATGTTATTGAACGCGCACAATCCCATCCAAAACCGCTCTACTATCAGAAAGATTTCTTACTCGCACAAATTGAAATCTACTTAGCAGAACAGGGATTAACATCTGATACCCAAATCACGCCTTCGCACTTTACACGTTGGATTTTCCCAAAACTGATCGAGCACCGTTTAAGTCTTTATGAGCAGATTGCCGATAAATACGGCATTACTATTGATGCTGAAAAGCTCTATCATGTAAAAGATCAAAATGAATTTTTCGAATTAATTAAAGAGGCAAGTCATGGATAATCAATCCCTCGCTGGATCTACCATCAAGCGAGAAGTTACCGATAATCTGCATATTAAAAGCTATGCGCCGAACTATTTTAAATTAAATGATGAAACAGAATGGCACAATACCAGTATTCTGTTACAAAAAAAAGAAGTCCTAACGGATGATGCCATTATCCCCAATCGCTTTGATGAGCTCACAGAATCGCATTTTGAAGCTTGGGCTGCTCGCAAACCCGATGTGATTTTAATCGGCACCGGCAATAGTATGCAGTTTTTAGAGCCAAAATGGCGCGCGTTCTTCTACCAACAAAATATCGGCATTGAAACGATGGCAACAGAATCTCTCTGCCGTACTTTTGCGATATTAGCTTCTGAAGATCGTAATGCCCTTGCGATATTCTTCCCGATTGAAGATTAGGTCATCAAAAGCGTGATCAGCGTAAAACACCTTTCTGTAGATCTGTGAAACTATGGATCTATGAGATTATAGATCTATGAGATTATAGATCTATGACAAATTATAGATCTATGAAAACTTAGATCTACTTACTTTTATAAAAGACCACAGAAAAGAGCTACTTAGTTTCCTAAGTAGCTCTTCCTGTTACCATCCTTGGTAAATTCTTTTGAAGTGATTCATCATCCTTGAGTAATCACTAGGTGGATCATCCTTGATCCCTCTCATCCTTGAAAGTCATCCTAAATTCCCAATCATTGAGAACTTCTCGGTCTTCTCATCCTGAGAAACACAGAATCCTTCTGTAACCGAACTTCATCCTTGAAGTAACATCTTCCTTGATGTCTTGATGAACATCATAAACCAAAAACCCAATAATACCTAATTTAAATTTTCAATAACTTACATTTAATTTACAATAAATTATTAACAGGCTATCTGCTAACATTAGTTGAAGTATCAATCCCGCTATTCGCCTTCTGTTCTTCGCTCATCGAAATGAATAATAGCAAAATAAAACAATAGGTTAAACATAAATATCATTTTTAGAGATTAATTTTTTAAATCAAGATACACATTTCCAACTTCTACGACCTCCTTTTCTACCGTTTCTTTATTTCGTCAAGATCTTTACAATTACCTTGACAAACTTCCCTCTATTCTTTCAAATCGCCCGTATAACCTTTGATCTTGTTTGTAAGGGATTTATAAGAGATTTATAAGAATGATTATTCTTCGAGCTGTAAGTGTAGTGAATATTCTGGATTAAGCGTATTTCTTGCAATAAAAAAGCTATCAGCACAATGCCCATAGCTTTTATCTTCAGTTTTACTTTACATCTTTGATCTCAAGATTTTCAGATTTTAAAATATTTCGATTTTAAATCTTTCCATTTTAAATCTTCACAATTCTCGCAGGGATTCCTTGTCTAACTGCCGCCCCACTCACCCAATCAATCCAAGGTGCTGAAATTGCTCTAGAAGGATCAGCTATTGCGAGATCATTTAAGTTCAAACCACTTCCCACATGGGTACTAAACTCCGTAGGAACGCCATCTACTAAATGCGCTCTTGCACCTACATCTCGGCGACCGTAACCATGCTCTACTGCTAATACACCGGGTTTCACGCCATCGAGCACCCAAATCTGCGCTTCTTGTGCGCCATTTGGAGATTCAATACGGACTAAATCGCCATTTTCCACCGCAAATTTCAGCGCATCTTCCTCACTGATTCCGACGATATTGGTTGGCTTAATCATGCGTAATCTTAAGGTTGAACCTGACGTACTACTGACGATATTCGATTTAAATGAGGTTAATGATAACGGCCAATCCGTTTGTGGGAACCTTTCATATACAGAGCTTCCATCAGCAAATCTCGGTGGATGATAGGTTGGTGTTCCACTATAACGCTCGCCATTGGCAAAGTGTCTATGAACGCCGACGGTTTCATTCCAAAGCTGTAAAGTGGGCGTCCATTTACGCACCATTTCATCGCCATCCCAACCCGTATCATAATCGGCGAATCTTCCACCACGCGCATACACATACGCAACGCGCATCTGCTCTTCGGGTTTCAAGCCCGATTCAATGGCATTTTTAATGCGCTTCACGCCGGTAAGCTCCATCTCTTCTCGAGTAGACTCCGGCACAGGAGATCCATCAAATGCCATATTTGCTGCCGCTTTCAGGTAGAAATCTTCTGCCTTATGAATCGGATAGTTTTTGCCTTGATAATCTTTAATCGCATTCTCGCCAAAGCCCGGCAATCCCATCTTTTTAGAAACCGCAATGAAGAAGCTCTCCATAGAAATCGGCTCGCCACTTGCATCTTTATCCACTCTTGCTTCCACTACCGGCCATCTTGCCGTAGATGTTTTAAACGGCACACCTCCCCAAGCATTTCCAAAGCCCCAACTCTCAAAGTTATGGGTATCTGGCACGATATAATCCGCCATTGCCGTTGTTTCGTTGATAAACGCATCAATCGCCACAAAGAGCGGTAATACTTTTGGATCTGCGAGCTTATCTAGTAGTAATTGTCTAAATCCTGCAATTCCATAAACAGGGTTTGTCATATTACTAATCCATGCTTTCAGTGGATAAGGATCCGCATTCAATGCCGAGATAAACATCTCCGTGGCTTGTCCGCCGGCAAAGGGATACCAAGGACGACTTGCCGGATACGGATTCTCTCCGCGTGCTTTCTTCTCTTTATATTCTGTGGAAGATTCGTATGCCCTTTTCGCACGGCCAATCATAATGCCTTTTGGCTGCACCATATTATCGAATTTTGTGAAGTCATAACGAGGTCCTGCAGCAAAGTCGGCATATTTCCCGCCATTCACATGCATGCCACCGGTATAGTTCATGTTTCCAATCAGTACGTTTAATGCTAATAACGACCATGTATTATAGAAGCCATTGCCGCTCATCATGCCGCCGTGCGTAATGATCGCCGCTTTATGACCATGACTTGTGAACTTGCGAGAAAGCCCTTCAATCGTTGCTACAGGAACGCCGCAAACCTTACTATATTCCTCAATAGAATATTGATCTGCGGAGCGTTTCAAGAGTGTAAAACTAGAAGCCACGCCCACATTTGATCCATCTGCGAATGTGACTTTATCTTCATAGAATAGCTTCCCACGAGTCGCTTCATTGACATCTGTCAGCGCATTGGTTGCCAAATCAATGGTTAAAATCGGACTCCCTTCACGTTCTCCGCCTTCAATATCCGCTAAACGGAGAAATTGCCCATATTGCGGATGATCTTCTTCGATAATCACTAAATGCGTAGCATTCGAATGACTAATGCCATTTGCCGCAGCCATTCCCGCTTTCCCCGGCATTTGTAAGTAAGCTTCGTTATAGAGTTTATTTTCAATGATGTAACGAATCATCGCCATCGACATCGCTGAGTCCGTTCCCGGCAAGATAGAGATCCAGTTATTATTCTGTGTTGCGAGCGTATTGGTCATCGGTAAGTTTGGTGCAACCACGGCGTAGCTGAAATCTTCGGCATCTTTCGTTCTTGCTTTTGCGAGCAATCTTCCGGTTCTTTTAAAAGGATTTCCTGATTGCGCCGGTGATGTTCCCATAAAGATCGCAAATTCAATATTTTCTAAATCGGGCTTTGCATGCGCATTGCTATTCATATCATCCATCAGCGCACCTGAACCTAAACGATAGGCTAATCCACAGTATGCACCATGCGCTGTGAAGTTTCTTGAACCAAATGCGTTATTGGTAAAACGTCTAACAAATGGTTCACGCCCTTCATTCCCGGCATTGGATACTAAAAGCTGATTCGCTTTCACGCCATATTCTGGGTTTTTCGGATCAATAAGCGTATCTAAATCCCGAATATCCTTTAACCCATCCACATGACCTTCGCCAAAGAGATCGCCGCCATTTACAACTTCATCAACCAATTGCTCAAAGCTGATTTTCTCCCATTTGCCTTCACCGCGTTTTCCAACACGTTTCAGTGGAGAAAGGACACGATATGGACTAACCACCGATTCACCCATCTGCGCACCACGTGCACATGCCGTTGAGCGATCGTGAATGCCTTCATCGCCGCCAAGTTTTACCCAAGCATCTGAAATCGGCATGTTGTAATCAAACTGCTCTTCGCTCGAAAGCGGATGATACGGGTTTCCGGCAATGCGGATCACTTCATTTTTCTCATTATCCACACGAACTCGAATTCCGCACACTGTCCAGCAACCAAAACATTGCGTATTAGACATGGCTTGCGCCTTGTTTTGTACCCATTTTCCATCTTTGATCTCGCCTTCTACTTGAAGCGCATTCCCAAAGATGGCATTTTCCGTAGGTTCTCCTGAAGTGCCATCGACTAAGCCTTTCACCATATTTTTTGCGGTATTACTATATCCCACAGCAAATGCCGCAAGTCCGCCGGCAGCGGCAACGCCTTTCACAATGTTTCGGCGTGTTGTCAGCGCTTTCTCTTCTGCCGTTTCTGGTGCATTGTCTGTTGCTTCTATTTCAGTATTTTGTTGTTTTAATTTGTCATCACTCATAGTGTGCTCCCTTTTTTGATCCGTCTTTTCTCTGTTGCTCTGTAATTGATTCGATAATTGATTCGGTGATCGATCTGAAGAATCCTCTTGATTCTGCTGTTTCAAATGATCATCTGACTGTCGACCCATACTGAACTCCCTTAAATTTGAACCAACGATCTTGCAATAAACTCCAAACAATAATTACAAGCGTCAGCCAAAGACCAAAAGTGGAAAGAATGCCTAAAAAACCGCTAAATCCCCAATCTAAATGGTAAGGATTAATCACCACGTTATATTTCGGTAACGTTTGCGATTGCATCAAGATCGCCCAGCGAATTGTCCAAGCAAGCGAGAGCGAACCCAGCGCTAATAACAGATCTACCCAGCGACTATTGACGATACGTTTATTCAAGTTCACAAGCGTATAGAGCATGAGCACGGCCCAGTAAAGGAAGATACTTAAACCAATCGTAAACCAAACCGATCCTTTATTAGGAAGATCTCTAAATGCCGCACCTGCCGGCGTATTACTCGTTGCCCAGCCCACTAAACAGACCGCAACACCGATTAAACCAATGAGCTGAAAGCGACTTAAAATTGCCGTGTAATCGCCACGTTGAACCCATTTTGAAGACCAAGCACACCACGTTTTTGCGCACATCGGAACTGCTTGAAATGCCGTAAAGAAGAGTACCCAAGGAAGCCATGATGTAAACCAAATCGGCTGAGATTTAAGAACGTTTACCTCTTTTCCCGTATAGAGCAGAATCATAAACGATACTGCTAATAATCCGATAGAAGTAATCGGAAGCCATTTCGTGGGATTCAATGTTCCCCAATGAAGCGCTCTAAACCATTTATAAGTGCCTTCTTTGGTCGTATTTTCACGAAGTAACAATAAGAATTGCACCAAAATAAATACCACAAAGAGCGGTACGAAAATCGCGCCAATCCACATCCATGACCACGGCGCCATTTGTGTGTAGAAGTTGAAGAATCTGCCCGGCTGATGAAGGTCTGCTAAAAGTGCAATCGGCCCCACAATGCCGGCAGTCACGCCGATGCCGATAATTAGAAGCTCCAATTCTCGGTATTGTCCTTTTTTCCATAATCGTAAAATGACAGCGATGACGGAAGCGGAAGCGGCAATGCCGATGAAGAAGAAGTATTGAACCGCCCAAGGTAACCAGGCAATTTCTTGTGGAAGCGTTAATAATTCACGAATCATAGCACAATCTCCTGCCATAACATTGCTTGACCTTGAACTTGCGATTCAAACGCATCATCCAAGCCGATATAGAACACATTTGGAATCGTGCCTTGCTCTGGTTTTAAGACCTTGATCTCATCAGAAAACTCGGCAACCATTTTGCTAATCACGCTATTGGGATCCTTCAAATCGCCGATAATTCGAGCACCGCCCACACAAGATTCCACGCATGCTGGCAATAATCCCGCTTCTAAGCGATGCACACAGAAAGTACATTTATCCGCAGTGCCTGTTTCTTCATTAATAAATCTTGCTTCATAAGGACACGCTTGCACACAATACGCACAGCCCACGCAGATTTTATTATCTACCACCACAATCCCATCTTCCCTTTGGAATGTTGCTTGTGTTGGGCAAACTGGCACACAAGGCGGATTATCACAGTGATTACAAAGTCTCGGAAGCACCACGTTTGTCGCCTGATCTTTCTCATAATTGAGAACCTGATATTGACGCACGGTAGTTCTAAACTGTCCTGCTGGCATTTGGTTTTCCACCGTACAGCTTACCGTACAAGCCTGACAACCAATGCAGCGTCTTAAATCAATCAACATGCCATAACGCTTATTCGGATCTCCTTCTCGGCGTGGCGGAACGTGTTTTTCTTGTGCTTGCGCTTCTTTCAAGCTAACAATCGCAGCGCCGGCAGTGACTAAACTTAACTGCTTGAGCAGATCTCGGCGAGTAATATCCATACTTGTCTCCTTATCAAACTTATTGATCATCTTCCGTTTCAGAAGCCTGATACCAATAAGCCATGTTTAATGCTGAATGCATATTTTCATAAATCATGGCATTAATATGATTCTTTTAGATAAAAGGCTCAATTGTGGTAAACCACACACTGTGACAAAGTTTGATTTGAAGCAATTTAACGTGAGAGAAAAGGCGATCTATATCAACAATCTACTCTTTACAGTTATTTTCATTTCAAAAAATATTCAGAGAAATCATTAAATTCTAAAAAAGTTGTTACACTTCTCTTAGGTTTTTTATTCAGTTCTTATTTCTTTCTAATCCGCTTCTAATCTTTTAGGATGCATTTCTTAGCAGATTTTTATCAGATACTTATCGAATACTTATCTAATGCTTACTGGCATATTTTTTCTCTGACTTTATGAAAAACATTATGAATGATAAACAACATCCTGATTCACAGATCTCAACGATGAATCCCCATCTGCAACGCAGATTGTTTGAGATATTTAAAGCAGTGCGAAAAAAAGGACAATTGCCGGCATTCATTCTATTGATGATCGGCAATAGTTTAGGAATTATGGGAATGAGCTTTGCCGAAACTCGCTCTGACAATGCTTTTCTGGCGCAATCTCAACAACCTCCAAACATTACAGAAGTTCAGAAAGCTGGCGAACAAAAAACATATGAAAAATGCCTTGCGAGAGATAAAACCATTCATCATCCCAAAATCATGATTGGCGTATTAGCGCCTTACGGCGATCAAGTTGCGGCAAAAGAGTGGTGCCCGTGGATTCAATCTTTAAATACGGCATTGCCGGAATATCACTTTATTTTAAAGCCGTTACAAATTAGCGATATTGATCAAGAAGTCGCCAATAACGGCATTGATCTACTTCTTTCCCATCAAGGGATTTTTGTCGGATTACAAACCGAAGCACCGATTCGCTGGCTTGCGAGCTTAGAAAAAAATATCCATTTAGAACAAGAGAGCGCAAAGATAGGAAGCGCCATTTGGGTTAATGATGAAAGCGAAGTGGAAACATTAAATGATCTTGCCGGCAAAACCATTACGGCGGTGAACCCAAAGGCGCTGGGCGGTTTTCAATTGGCATATCATGAAATGATGAAGCAATCGCCGGCATTACGAAACGATATCCAATTTGAATATCAAGGTTATCCCATCGAAACGCTCTTTCAGACCCTTGCGAACGAAGAGAGCGATGCCATTATCGTGCCAGCATGTCTTTTTGAAAGATTGGAGCGCCAAAATATTCTTCCTGATGGACAATTTCGCCTCATTAATCCCAAAATGAATGAAGATTTTGAGTGCCAAACAAGTACCAATCTTCTGCCTAGTTGGTCGCTTGCAGCATTTGATTCTCTCAATAGCGAGATCGCAAAACGGATTCAAGCAACGCTCTTTGACACCTCAAATCCTGATATTCCTTCTTGGCAATTACCGTTTACCTTAGCGGAAATTAGTCAATTAACGGAAGATTTGAAGCGTTATGAGAATCAAGAAACCCTCTTTCAAACGCTCTTTCGCCTTGCCATTACCAATAAAATTTGGCTTCTTTGCTTTGCGATTTTCTTACTGATTCTGCTCATTAACCATTTATGGCTCAGTTATGCCGCTACAAAAAGAGGAAAACAGCTCGAATTGGCGTATAAAACCATGCACGATTATGAATCAATGCTCTCAAAAGCCGATCGCATGAATATCTTAGGAGAAATGGCGAGCGGCATTGGTCATGAGCTAAATCAACCGCTTTCCACCATTCGCAATTATGCCGAAGGCAGTATGATGATTCTTAAAAAAGAGAATGAAGCGCATCCGCTGATAATGCCGATGCAGAAGATTAATGAACAAGTGACGCAGTGCCACAATGTCATTAAAAACCTGCGCTCATGGGCAAAACCGAAAGAGAGTTCATTACAGGAATCAGTTAATCTCAGAGCATTTTTAGAGCGAATTATCGAAATCACGCGCCTAAGAATTCGCCCTAATATCGCTATTACCATTGATATTCCGGAAGATTTCCACATTACGATTACGCCATCCATCTTAGAACAAGTGATCGCCAACTGTTTAATGAACGCCGTTCAAGCCGGCGCCACTGAAATTAAGATTAAAATTGTTATTTTAGATCAATACATTAAACTCTTTATCATCGACAATGGTTCCGGGTTTACCGAAAAAGAGCTGAACGCACCTTTCGTGCCTTTCAGAACCTCAAAAACAGACGGCTTAGGACTTGGACTTGTGATCTGCCAAAGATTGATAGAAAGCATGAATGGAAAACTTCGCATCGCCAACCGAAAAGATGGGAAACAAGGCGCTGCTGTAAGGCTCATCCTTTCGAGGGATGAAGCCACAAAATAATAGAGGAATAAAGACTTTGAAAAACAACTCTAAAAACCTTCAAAAAAATCGTATATATATACCGCTATTACCTTTTTTAGTGATCTTTTTTCTCAGTCCTCTCTTAATTATTGTGCCTTTCTATATACTGACAGAAGTAAATTTCTTCTTAGGGATTTTTCTCTTCTTACTAATAATCTGTCTTCCCACTCCACTCTATATCCTAAATTCAATGATCAACAAAAAAATCAATAATAAAGATAAAGTTATCAGTGTGAATATTGTGTTTGGGATATGTCTATTCTTACTACTATTATTAGTAGTATTCATTATACTTCTCGCAATATCTGGACTCCTACTCATTCTATTTGTCAGTGCTGTACCCTCTATTATTACCGCAATCTATAGCCACAAATACCTATCAAAAATAATCGTAATGCCTTTCCTACCCGTCAAAACTTTAATGAAGTGGATTTTTGTTACGATTTTATGGGGAGCTATATCTTCTTTTATTCCACCATTCATCATCTTCTTCATTATTAGTACTTTTGGAGTTTCTGCAAATCCTGCCTCACTATTTTTATTCAGTCTTATTGGTGCTATCTGTGCACTTTTCTCCTGCCTAATTCTGATTGCACCCATCAAATTAGAGCATCAAAGACAACTGAGAAAACACAACAAGGGACTTCTATAATTTAATAATCTATTTCAAACATTATCGAAACAGAATAAAAAGGGCATCAAGTATGAAAATTCATCCTTTCTACTATTTTTTTATATTCATCATCAGCTCATGTATATCACTGCCTCTTATTATCATAAAAATATCTTATCCAAATATTTCAATAACAACACAGATCTTTATTATGAGCTGTTCGGCAATATCCTACGCCTTCATCATTATTTTAATGTTTGCGGTTATCAATTATCTTACCTATAGCATTCGTCGTATTTTCCATTGCTCTACTTTAAGAGCAGCGCTACTAACATTCGCAGTTTTTTTGGTGATGATTTTGAGCTTATCCCTTTTAGATCGAGAGTCTTTGCTTCTAATCTTGTCACTTTTTATGTCATTTTTTATTTTAGCTTTAACTACTATTATATTTGGAATTATTCCAGCAACAATTACTGCGATCACAAGCTACATTATCCTTACTAAACAACTTTCTACACCCAATAAATACTCTATGATCTATTGGCTAATCTCTACCTTATTTATTGCCTTTGTTTCTAGTTATTGCTTTGGAATTATGCTAGTCATTCTATTGACAGATGGTTTTTTAATCACACAAATGTTTTCAGGAATAGTAGGAATATCTTGTGCATTATTTTCTTGTTCTATTTTATGGATCTTTAGTAAGCTTAAACAAACCTTTCCGAAACAATTTCCTCTTTAATTTTTTAAGCTGAAAAATCTTATTATGAAAAACTTTACCGTACATATCGTTGATGATGAGAAAGATGTTCGTGAATCTTGCGAATTTTTAGTATCTACGCTCAACTATCCCACCGAGCTTTGGGAAGATGGCAAGGCGTTTATTGAGGGCGTTGATTTAACGTTGCCGGCAATTGCCATTGTGGATTTAAGAATGCCAAAACTTTCCGGCGATGCCGTGATTACGGCGCTTAAAAATAGCCAAAGCCCCATTGGTGCGATTATTTTAACGGGTCATGGCGAGGTTTCCACAGCGGTAAAAATGCTACAAGAAGGTGCTGTGGATTTTTTAGAAAAACCGATCGATTTGCCAACGCTCATTGCAGCACTGGAACGCGCGGAAAAGTCCACAATGCTTCGTGCTTATCATAATGAGATTTTGGCCCAATTTGAAACCTTAACGGAACGTGAAAAACAGGTTTCCAAGCTCGTATATGAAGGCTTTACCAATAAAGAGATTGCCGAAAAAGAATCGATTTCTGTCAGAACAGTTGAAGTTCAAAGATCAAATACTATGAAGAAAATGCAAACGGAGTCATTAGCGGAATTGATTACCAAGCTCAATGAAATTAGCGAATTGCTAGATTCATAAAGTTAAATACATCAGATAATGCATCAGATTTGATAGCGTAAAATCACAAACCTCCAAACACAAAAAAGTCCTGACTTGTCTATCACTTGTCAGGACTTTCTAATTTTCAGAATCAATTTTTAAATCAATTCTTTATTTTAAGGATTTACGAAAAACTACTGCTCACAAGATGCTTTTTTCGTGACAGGATGAACTGCGCCGTGACCGATTAAGATATCTGCCATCTCTTGCAAACCATTGCTACAAGCAAACGAAAGCGGGCTTTGACCGTATGCCGGCGTTCCTTTCCACCATTCATCTGTTGTTGCGTGAATATTCACATCTGCGCCTAAGCTGATGAGATGTTCCACCATTTCTTGGCGATCATTTGAAGCTGCCACAATTAACATGGTTTCGCCTTGGCGATCGCTCTGCTGATCATTCACATTGACAGGTTGCGGCATTTTTTCATAAATTTTCTTGAAAATCCCAACATGTCCACCGAGTACTGATGATTTAAGCGCATTCGTCACATCGCCCTGATCCATTGCCATCACGCTTGCGCCTTGATCTAGCAAGTAATCGACCATATCTTCATAACCGATAAATGCCGCCCAACCTAAAGCTGTTTGCCCAAGGCTTGCTTCATCTCTCACTTCGATATATTGCCCGTTTTCAACCATCTCTTTCACTTGAACGAGATTGCCTTGCTTTACGGCATCAAACCACTCATTGAAAGGACCTGTTGAAGGTTTATCGTAAAACACGCGCCAAGCCAGTCTTGTTGGGCTCGCGATCTCTACCATCTCTTGATAATCCATACGGAATTCTTGATATCCTTCCGGATTATTAGGATTCAATACTTCAGCACTCAGCGGATTCATTCCAGCAAATGTGAGTGAAAATACAATTCCAGCAATCATTTTTAAGTTCATAATTCAGCTCCCTATTCAAATTCCCTACTAAAATTTTCTATACTTTTTCTATGAGATTATTTTTATAATGTATATTTCTCAACGTTCACATTGATGCATCTATTCTATAAATACCTATTTTATCGATATATCCATTCATGACTTCTCACTCTGATAATCAATCATTGAATCAACATCTTCACGAACATAAGAAATATCATTCAAATATAAAATAAAACATGTAAATATTATCTATTAAACAAACTATTTTCACTATAGCTCCAATAGATATTCTGTTATTCCTAAATAGAATGTCATCAAAATTGGGGCACAATAATCATTGTAGTAACGCTATACTTTAAAGGGCAATTCTGCTACTGTTTAAGGCGTTTTATATTAGGGAGAAACTCCATTGAAGGCTCATCAAGCGTTACAAAAATATTTTGGTTATAGCGAATTTCGCGATGGTCAAGAAACGCTGATTAACGCCATTTTAAATGGGGAAGATGCGCTCGGCATTATGCCTACCGGCGGCGGAAAATCTCTCTGCTATCAGATTCCGGCGCTTCTATTACCGCATGTCACTTTGGTAATTTCTCCGCTCATTTCTCTCATGAAAGATCAGGTCGATGCTCTTTCTGAAATCGGTATTCCGGCAACCTTTATCAATAGCACCTTAGATGAAGAATCTCTGCGGGAACGGTTAATCGGCATTCGTGAAAATCGCTTTAAAATTATCTATATTGCGCCGGAAAGACTCAATACTTATTCCATTCGCAATCTCTTTTCGGCAGTTCCTATTAGTTTTATTGCCGTGGATGAAGCGCACTGTATTTCAAAATGGGGACATGATTTCCGTCCGGCTTATGGCGAGATTATTGATTTTGTCTATCAGCTCTCCTATCGTCCGCCGATTGGCGCGTATACGGCAACGGCAACGCTCGATGTCATTGATGAGATTAAACGCTTACTACATCTGCAAGCGCCGGTAGAATCTATCATTAGTTTCGATCGCAAAAATCTCACTTTTGAAGTATTAAAAGTATCTGATAAACGGCAATATATTGTCGATTTCATTAAACGCTTTTATCTCAAAGATGCCGGCATTCTCTACTGTGCTACGAGAAAAAGCGTGGATACGCTCACGGAATTTCTGCAAAAGTCCGGCTTTAACGCCCTTGCGTATCATGGCGGAATGACGAGTGAAGATCGAGAAGCCAATCAAAATGCGTTTATCTACGATAAAGTGCAACTCATTGTGGCAACGAACGCATTTGGAATGGGCATTGATAAATCCAACGTGCGTTTTGTGATTCATTACAATATGCCGCAAAATATGGAAGCGTATTATCAGGAAGCCGGTCGTGCCGGCCGAGATGGCGATCCTGCGCATTGTCTTTTAATGTATTCGCCGAGAGATATTTCGAATCAAAAGTATCTCATAGAAAACAATGAATTTTTGGTTGATCCCGAACGCAAAACGATTCTCTATCAAAATTTGCAATCGCTCATTGATTATTGCCATAGCGAGGAATGTTTACGGGGGGAGATTCTTCGTTATTTCTCCGAAACGCCAACCTTTGAAACTTGTGATAACTGCGGGAACTGTACCAATACCACGCCGAAAATTAATATCACAATCGAAGCGCAAAAAATTCTTTCTTGCGTTTATCGTGTTTCACAAAATTATGGTATGACAACGGTTATTCAAGTATTACGCGGTTCGAAAAATCAGCAAATTTTAGAACGTGATCTCGATAAAGTATCGACTTACGGCATTATGAGTAATTATTCCGAGAAAGCAATTCGAGAGATGATTATGACCTTAATCGCGCGAGGATATCTCTACCAAACGCCGGATGCACGCCCGATTTTAAAGCTTAAAAATGAAGCGAAAGCGATTCTAAAAGGCGAAAAAGAACTCTATCACCGCCAAGATCTGTTTGTGCATCGTGAAGTTTCTCAGCCTGAAACGCATTATCGCTCGCCCTATTATGAACCGCTTCGAGAGCTTCGTTTAGAGCTTGCAAGAGAGCGAGATGTGCCGGCATATGCCATTTTTACAGATGCCACATTACGAGAAATCTCCGAAATCAGACCCAAAACGCCGGGCGCGTTTTTAAATATCAAAGGCGTTGGTATGAAAAAGCTGGATCAATATGGATCGCTCTTCATCGAAAAGATCAAAGAGATTGAAGCTTCAATGCAATAAGCGAATACTGAAGTAAAAAAATTCAGAAGATATAAGAAATACAAAAAATATCGAATCCATATTGCGGGCTCGATATTTTTTAAAGCAGATATAAAATGGAATATAAAGCTAATAAACTTTCTCTCTCACCATGAATCTAATGAATCTAGCTATTTCTAAACCCTACAATGCGAACTAAATATCCATTTAGCCCCGAAATTTTCTTGCAAAAACCATCTATGTCAATATCAAGCAGAAATTGTAAATAATTATAATGACACTTTAATTCTATTCCGCTATAACTATTATTGGTATTTTATTTATTTACATATCTATATATTCATAATTCCTATTTATGAGTATATCTATTGACAATATAACCATAGAGGACAACGGAATGAATCCACATAAAAAAGAGATCCACGAATTAAAATCTTGGGCAAAAGCACACGAATCAACCTCTTTAGAGATCGCAGAAGCGATCTTTGAATTAGCAAATCATGATGATGCCGTTGCAGAAAAAATCTGGAGCGATGGTTTAGATGAAGTATTACCGCTCGCATTCTCAAAAACAGACGCTGATCATCTCTTTTGGGGTTTAGATCGCGTTGATCGTAAAGACGTGTAATCTTCAAAGATGACATCAACAAGGTTTTGGAAATAAAAACCCAAAAACCGAAAGTAAAAAAGAGATCTTCATATGCGAAGATCTCTTTTTTATTATCTAGCTGATATTAATCAGGTTCGATTTACAATTTATAAATGATGTGCATAATCCTGCAATTCAAACCCTTGAAGCGCATGATCGAAGTTTTTACCCACCGCAAGCACTTTGAATCGCTCGCCCATCTCTTCTGGATGAATCAGATGTTGCACACGTTTTGAGAGCTCAAACCATGCAAGTTCATTTTCTCCGGCTTCTTCTAATGCCATCTTCTCTTTTGCCACAATCTCTTGAAGCTTATTGCCGAGCAAGAAATAAGATTGCGTGGTATACCCTAAGAATTCCAATCCCATATCCACTAAAATCGTTGCAACATCCGTAAAGTTCACATTTGCCGTGAGATCTTGTAAACCTGGGTAGAGATAGAAATCTTCATGCGCGCGATGTTTATAATGGGCAATGAGCGTTCCGGTTGTGCGCTCTGGGCGGTAATACTCTTTTTCATCATAGCCATAGTCGATAAAGAGCACCACACCTTCTGTGAGATGCTCAAAAAATGGGGCTAACCATGTTTTTACAGATGGGCAATATTCACTTTCATAACCTTCCGGAAGCTCGATTCCTTTCTCCGCTAAATCTTGCCTAAATGCTAAAAGAGGGGCATCCGCTTTTCGTAAAACTGGCGTAAATGAGACTGTTTTTTGGATTTCATCTACTTCTAAGCCCACATCCACATAATGGATATCACCCTCAAAAATTCTAAAACGCTCCACACTCAGCGCATCAATCACTTCATTGGCAACAATAACGCCCTTCCATGCAATTTTCGGCGGTTCGGCAATCCATTCTACATTTTCGATATATTCCGGCAATGCTTGCGAGATTAGCGCCTTTTGCCGTTCTCTTAAATTAGGAGAAACTTCTAGGATCAAATACTTTTCCGGCAATTGATGATGTTCTGCTAAATGGAGCAAAATATCTTTCGCCATTGTGCCGTTTCCAGCGCCGATCTCTAAAATCTGATAATCATCTTTCAAAATGCCGGCAATCTCCATGATTTGATTTCCTAAAGATTTAGAAAAAACATCCGAGATTAATGGCGCGGTAATGAAGTCGCCTTCACGCCCAAATACCGCTTGTGGTCCTGTGTAATAACCATAAGTAGGATGATATAACGCTTGATTAAAAAATCGAGAAAAAGGAATTGATCCTGCTTCTCTAATTTCACTCACAAGCTCAAAAGCTAACTTTGCAGATAATGCATACTCATCATGGGAAGGCTCCGGAAACTGCTCTTCTTCACTATTTATATCTTTTTCAAACTGCATTATTCTCTTCCTTTCATCTATGCAATTACTCTTTACGATTGTGAAATCATGTTTAACACAAACTTTACTTACGATAAGAGCATCATTAAACTTCAATCTATTTTTGAATCTACGATCCTTTTCAAACAAATAAGCTGCTATTTTCATAGCAGCTTATCGTGATACTGATCATTTATATGAATATATGATTCATTATATGATTAATTTATCCATCCATGTTTTATAGCGCTGATATTGAACCAAATCCACGGCTATTACGGTTAAAGCGTACATCTTGTCCTGGGAAAACATCGACAGATCCTGTCACGATAATGGGCATATGCCCTCTATCTTTCGTTTCCACATCAATCACGCTATTGCCTTTTTCATTCACAACAATAGATACAATACGTCCTTGTCCTGAATAACTTCCTTTATTATCTTCTAATCCCGCTGCGCATCCTGCAATGATTAAGAGTGAAGCAGCGATTAAACCTAACTTTTTCATGTTATTCCTCTACTTAAGATGTTCCCGAGATTCTAAAACAACCTCTCTTATCAATCTATTTCATATCAACAAGAGAGATTTCAATTTAGGATTATTATTTCATCATACAAAATATATTCAAAACAGACTGATACCAAACTATATAGCAAGATTACTCTTTTGAAGCTTCTTGCGCTGGTGCTTCCTGATTTTGATTTCTATTTTGGTTACGATTATGATTTGGACGACGATTACGACGAACCCCACGACGTTGTTGTGGACGGCGTTGCTGATCGCCTTCTTGTGCCGGCGTATTATCTCCTTGCGCAGGCTGTGTAGCTGGATCTACCGCAACTGAACTTTCTTGATTTTGCGGTGATTGCGTTCCATCAGTTTGACGGCGACGAGGGAAACGGCGATTACCACGTTGCTGATTGCCACCTTCTTGTGAACGGCGTTGATTATTTCTCGGCGTTCTAGGACCACGTTGATCACGATAAGTCGATTTTGGCGCTTCCACTTCTGGCGTAATTAACAGCTCTTCCGTGATAGATTCCACAGGAATCTCTTCCTTGATGTAATCCTGAATATCCATGAGCGAATACACGTACTCTTCACAGGCAAATGTAATTGCAGTACCTTCAGCACCGGCACGAGCGGTACGACCGATACGATGAACGTAATCTTCCACATCTTGCGGTAAATCATAGTTAAAGACATGTGTCACATCAGGAATATGCAATCCACGCGCCGCAACATCCGTTGCCACCATGATGGAAAGCTCACCATTTTTAAACTCTTCTAAGAGTTTTTCACGGCGATTTTGCGGAATATCTCCGGAAAGAACTGCCGCTTTATAGCCATTGGCATTTAACGTATTGAAAATCTCATCCGCTACACGTTTGGTATTGACGAAAATAATCGAACGTTCTGCTTCTTCTTTCTTCAAAAGACCAAAGAGTAATTTCAATTTTTCATCAGAAGAAACGTGATATAGACGTTGCGTGATTCTTGATCCTGTCACTTGCTCTGCTTCAACTTTGATGAGTTCCGCATCATTCATATGCTCATATGCAAGCTCTAAAATACGTTGTGAGAACGTTGCTGAAAAGAGCATGTTTTGACGCTTTTCAACTTTCGGCATTTGTCTGAGTAAGAAACGAATATCACTGATAAACCCTAAATCGAACATTCTATCTGCTTCATCTAACACGAATACTTCAACATTACGAAGATTTAACTTCTTCTGCTTAAAGTAGTCTAAGATTCGGCCAACGGTTCCAATCACGACATCAGGATTTGCTTCTAACGCTTCGTTTTGTGCACCATACGCCGCACCGCCGTAAAGAAGTGCATATTTCAAACCCGTATAACGACCGAGCATTTTTGCATCTTCATGAATTTGCACTGCAAGCTCACGAGTGGGCGCCATAATAATTGCAAAGGGTCCTTTCTTATCTTCCGCAACAGGCACCGTCATTAAATGATTCAATGTCGCCAATAAGAAGGTGGCAGTTTTTCCTGTTCCTGTTTGAGCTTGTCCTGTAACATCTTGCCCTTTCAGGAGATCTGGCAAAGCTTTTTCTTGTATTTCTGTACAGAAAACGTAGCCATTGTCCGCTAAACTCTCTTTTAGTGAATCATGTAAATCTAAATCTTCAAACTTCATCGAAGTTAAATGTGGTTTTCCCATAGATGATGACCTAAACCCTCAATTATTGTGCGCTGTAATAAATTTTTTTAATAACAACGTTTGAAAAAATTATGCAGATCAAACCTTGTCATTTACCCTGTTTTCAGTTGTAATATCTCGGGTATTATCATATTTTATATAGAAAAAACCAAATCTAATTTTGATATCTTGATCAAATTCTTGAAGGAGAGAGTGCAATGAGTAATTTAATCAACGCAACCGATACTACTTTTGAAGTAGAAGTTTTAAATGCAGAACTTCCTGTGTTAGTGGATTTCTGGGCAGATTGGTGTGCACCTTGCCGTATGATCACCCCTATTGTTGAAGCTGCTTCTGAAGATTACGCAGGCAAATTAAAAGTTGTAAAATTAGACGTACAAAACAACCAAGATACTGCTGTAAAATTCCAAATTCGTGGTATTCCAGCACTTATGATCTTCAAAAATGGAGAGATCGTTGCTCAGCACGTAGGCGCACTTAATAAAGCTCAATTAACACAATTTATTGATAACAATCTTTAATTTGTATCGCTTCAAAATCCTCTTAAAGAACGGATCTCTTTAAGATTTGATCTATCAAAAGAAGATTTATGAACAAGCATAAAAAACCGATCGTTCAGTAGCGATCGGTTTTTTGTTGCGTATCATTAATCCATCAATGCAGTGATTAAAACAATTAATATGGTTAGTAGAAAAACTCCTTTAATCATCTTTTTAAATTCAATATCTTGATACTCTTTATCCCCTATCCAAGAGGCTACAAGTACAACTACACCTAACGATAAAATAATCAGTAGATAATAGATGCTGCGATATGAAAATACGGATGATGAAACTTTTCCATCTCCATACCCCATTTTCAATAGAAAATAGGAGATCGTTACGGCAAAAAGATAATTTGGCACATAGTTCGCAATTCGCAAATATCGCACTTCCTTAAAAGGAACACTCGAAAATTGATCCAGCCCTTTCTGTAAAACAAGACAACTCAAAAAAATGACCACGGCATACATCGGAAAAACAAGGACATATCCTACAATATATAGATCCAGTGGAATTCTCTGAAATGAATATACCCAATCTAAATCTCCTTTAAATAAAGACCACAGTGATATAAATAGCAGTGTAATCAATGAAAAACACAGATAGTTTCTCAAAGTAAAAACCGACAATCTAAATCTGTAAAGAATTAAACTTAATATCGTTGCAAATGACAGGTATTGAATGATATCTAATAAAAATATGATCAGAAAGTCTACCACTCCACCTCTTCCATTTAACTCATCTATTGCTATTTCAAGTCGAAGATCCACGAACATCATTACCAATACCGCCGGTAAAATCACTAAGATCGGGAATAAAAACAGTGAAAACTGCTGACTATAATCTTGTGAGGGATTCACTCTTTGATTATTTCGTCTTTTACTAGATTTCTTCCTACCTCTTTTTTTAACCATAATCATTGCCTCTTGAAAATCCTGTTTGAAAAGCATGTATGCTCATTCATCCCAAAGCTATATCAAAAAGTCATTACATTCGATGAACGGACATATGCTTTGTGATTTATATGAATACATTTGAATATATTTTGCGAGCGTATTAGTAAATATTAATACCTATTGACACTTTAATTACCGCATGATGAAACCACTATCTAACACATTGAAACAAAACAAATCAATCTTTAAAAATAATTTTCAATAAAAAAATAATTATAAAATAGGACAAATATCAATAAAACCCCAAAACCATAAATTCATATCATAAATATTTGTAAATAATGGTATTTTAATATAAATTTATAATTACATTTTAAAGATGAATATGATATTTAAAATGTATACCTTTGCTTAGCACTAGATATCTTGATGACCCTGGGAGATTCTTAAAATGACAACCTCTAATACATCTGTCAAAAGCGCCCCTTCAAAAGGCGCTATGACAATCATGACTTTAGCCGTAATGAATATTACCGCTGTAGTAAGTCTTCGTTTTTTACCCTCTGAAGCAGTATATGGCCTCAGTTCTATCTTTTATTTTGCCTTTGCGGCGATTGTTTTTTTAATACCTATGTCTTTGGTCGCGGCAGAACTTGCAACGACTTACCCGCAACAAGGCGGGGTTTTCCGCTGGGTGAGTGAGGCTTTTGGTCCTAGAATCGGGTTCTTAGCGATGGCAATGGTTTGGATTGAAGTGATTCCTTACTTCCCGACCGTTCTCACATTTGGCGCCGTTTCCGTGGCCTTTATGGACCCCAATATGACCATGGCCGAAAGTATTGCTAATAACAAATTCTATATTATGAGTTTTGTCTTAATCGTTTATTGGGGATCGGTCTTCATTGCATTAAGAGGCGTAGGAATTTTTGCAAGGGTATCAAAATGGTGCGGTATTATTGGCACCATCATTCCGGCAATTATTATTACGATTCTCGGATTTGCGTATCTATTCTTTAGCGATACAAAGCCTATTATTGATCTCTCTTGGTCCGCTGTAATTCCTGACTTCTCCCATTTTAGTAATATCGTATTAGCCGCAAGCGTGTTTTTAGCTTACGCAGGTATGGAAATGAATGCGGTACATATCAATGAGATGAAAAATCCGACAAAACAATATCCTATTGCCATTACCATTGCTTCCATTGGAACCGTTGCGATCTTCGTGCTCAGTACTTTAGGAATTGCCTTTATTATTCCCGAACAAGATATTAGCCTGACTCAAAGCTTATTATTAGCTTATGACCTTCTCTTTAAATGGATTCATGCAGAATGGCTAGGTTCTGTGGTTGCCTTTATGCTTGCACTGGGTGTTCTCGGTGGGGTTGTCACATGGATTGCTGGACCAAATACAGGGGTTCTTGCAATTGCGAAAGCGGGATACCTTCCAAGATGGTTCCAAAAAACCAATAAATATGGCATGGGATCACACTTGATGCTGACACAAGCAGTCATCGTTACTATCTTATCCATCACATTTGTTGTGATGCCATCTGTTCAATCTACCTTCCAGATCCTGTCACAACTCACAGTATTGCTCTACCTCATCATGTATTTATTGATGTTTGCAGGCTCGATATATCTCAGAAAATCGCAACCAAATATCACGCGTCCTTATAAAGTGAAAGGCCTACATTTTTGGGCATCGCTTGGCTTACTGGGGTCATTAACCGCTTTTATATTCAGCCTCATTCCTCCTGCACAAATTACGGTGGGAAGTCCTACCACGTATGTTCTCTATCTTGTAGTACTGGTTGCGATCTTTGTGACAATTCCTTTGATTATCTACGCTTGTAGAAAACCTGAGTGGAAAGATCCGGAATCAAACTTCGAACCTTTCACATGGGAAGTTAAAGCAGCTGAAGCGGCTAAAGCAGCATCGTCAAGTACAGCTTCTCCAGCACCCGCAAAATCATAAGATTGATAAGATTATAGTTATTCATAACTCATTCATAAATCGTTATGACAACCTAGGGAAAACCATGTGTTTTCCCTAAATTATCACAAGATTATCGAGGAATCATCCATGGTAAATACTCAAAATTTTCAAGAGATTGTGCAACAAGCATTTAATGCTGCTAAAAATAATCCAGCCGGAAACAATGCCGACTACATTCCTTTTTTAAAAAATATCCCGAGTGATTTAGGCGCTGTAGCGATTGTGACCGCTTCTGGAGAGGTATTTTCAGCGGGAGATGACGATTATCGTTTTGCCATTGAATCGATCTCAAAATTCTGTACCTTAGCGCTTGCATTAGAAGAACAAGGTCCGGAAGTCGTTAAAGATAAAATCGGTGCAAGCCCTACAGGATTACCTTTTAATTCTGTTACGGCCCTAGAACTTCATGGTGGAAAACCTCTCTCTCCATTAGTGAATGCTGGTGCCATGTCTACGGTAAGCTTACTGAATGCCAAAACTCCCGATGATAAATGGCAATCTATTTTAACAATGCAGCAACAATTGGGATCTAGCAAAATCGCTATCTCTCCTGAGTTAAATCAATCAGAGCAAGATACGAATTTCCATAATCGTGCAATCGCGTGGTTACTCTATTCTGCGGGTTACTTATATTCAGATCCCATGGAAGCTTGTGATGTATATACGCGCCAATGCTCTACACTATTAACCGTGGTAGAGCTTGCGACAATGGGCGCTACCATTGCCAATAAAGGTACCAATCCGATTACGAAACAAGCAGTTTTAAAGCCCGATAATGTGTCGTACATTTTAGCGGAAATGATGATGGAAGGAATGTATGACAGCTCAGGCGAGTGGGCATATACCGTGGGTCTTCCTTCAAAAAGTGGTGTCGGCGGTGGTGTTTTATCCATCGTTCCCGGTGTGATGGGAATCGCTGCATTCTCGCCAAAGTTAGATCCTGTAGGAAACAGCGTTCGTGGGCAGCAGATGATTCAATATATTGCCGATCAATTAAACTTAAGTCTGTTCAAAAAATAATTATTTCTAGAAAAAAACCTTCAACAAAAAAGCGCTATCCACAAATTGAATAGCGCTTTTTATTTAACCTTTTATCTATTGTAATATTCCGTATTGAGTCTTTTAATCGTTTTGTGGTTTTTGGGGAAATACCGCTTCGCCAAGATTGAGCATTAAACGATTTGCCCAGCCAAAAATAGACACGGAATGAATTAAGTCTAAAATCTCAATATCATTTAAACCTGCATCTTTGAGCGCTTGGATATATTTTGGATCCAAATCTCCTGGCGTTTCTGTGAGCGCAATCGCTAATGCAATCACTGCCTTGTCTTTTTCCGTTTCATGTGCCGTTAAAGGATCTTCAAAAATAGGCGCTACAAGCGCTTTTCGCTTTGAAGCCATGGTAAAACGCTGTGCATGCACGGAGGCGCAATATACACATCCATTGACCTGAGAAACCGTTAAAGCCCCTAATTCCCGCTCTGCCCGATCTAAGCCGCCCGGCGCATACATAATGGCGTTATAGGTGCTCGAACGATGCTGTAAAATCTCTGGCTGATGCGCCAACAAAAGATAATAGTCCATGGTTTTCGCTTGGGGATGACTCTCTTCCAAAACGGTAATTTGCTCATCCGTTGCGTCTTCGATATTAAGCACATCTAACCATGCTTTCCAGCCCAATACTTCATTGGTAAAGCCATTGACTCTAATATATTGACTCATGCTGATTTCTCCAATGTTTGCATCGCTCTTAAACCGGAAACTAAACGTATTTGATACGATAAAAAGGCGATTAACTGCGCCAGCGCAATACAATCTGCCACTGAAACACCGGAGGCTTCTAATGCTAATAAAGCATTTTTATCACTCGCAAGCGGATTTAAGATCAGCGTTCTGGTAAACGCCAAAATTGCTTGCACGGTGGGATCTTCAATTAGCGTTAAATCATCAATTAATACGCCATTAATCTCTTCTTCTAATGCATCTCTTGTGACGCTAATATCTCGTAGCGCCGCTTCATAATGAGCCGTCAATTCTTTCGCCTGAGAAAGTTTACTCGCATAGAGCGCGACTAAAAACCTTACATTTAACGGTAGAGAAAGTTCCTCACTAAAGAGCGCATCATAGCTCTCTTGCGTTCCCACTAGCACTTCATCTCGAAAATGACGTGCCGCATATATCGTACTATTGTCATCTATATCTAATAACGTATCGATCAAGTCCACATCTTGTTCTGATCTACTCATATTTTGTCCTCATTATGATTGTAAAATCAGTTTGAAAAGTGCTTATTCCGGTAATCATGCCGGCAATATTGATCCTTTCAAACCGATTTTTTCCTATTTCTCTTTTCCTACTTTTCTTTTCAGATGTATTTTTCTGATGGATCTTTTCGGCGATCCATTCTTAGATTCATTTTCCTTGAACCACGGCAGTTTTAAGAAAATCCTTAATCTCACGCCAGCTTCGCTCATTCGAAAGTGCATTCGCATCCGGTTTTCCACCATTAGTACTCACTTTTCCAGAAACGGGATGTGTATAGATAATCTGCGTTGTAGGAATAAAGGGAAACACAATGCCGTGTCCGCCATCTATGGTATCTACCCAGCGCACATCGTAAGGAAACTGAATCTCTTCTAGGAAATCCACCACCATTTTGCTATAACGACTCGATGGCCAAGCGCCATCATCTGTTGCGGATAACAAAATAATCGGCGCCTGAATATTTTCCACCGGAATTCTCGCTCTCTTCACGGCATCTGAATCTTCTAATGCCGTTAAAATCGCTTTTTCATGGCGGTGTGGCGAAGGTCCTTCATCAAAAGGTTTCCATGTTGCTGTTCGGTTATTCTCCCAAATATGAGGAAGGGGTTTTCCACCCAATAACCACGCTGGCCCTTCTCTTCCCACCTTGGGATCAGCGGCATTTTGCCCCGAATGCACAACCGCTCCCGGCACATAAGCCACAACTGCCGACACATCTTCCGGAAATAAGCTTGCAAGCAATAACACTAATTCTCCGCCTCGAGATTGCCCATTGATCGCTACGAAGTTATTAAGCGGTTGATACGTTTCCCGAAGCCAATCAAGCCCTTTTTTGAAATATTCTAGCGGCGTATTGGAAATATAATCCGATAATCCCGGCGCTTTAAAATAAGCTAACGCAAACGCAATGTAGCCGTGAGAAGCATAAAGTGCCGCTCTCGGTTCATTCATACCACCACCTGAACCATTCAAAATCATGACCGCAGGATGTGGCCCTTCAGTTGCCGGCAGATAGATCGTGCCCACTAACCCATTTTCACGAACGTCAATGCGCTTTACACCTTCTACGGCAATCTCTTGAATCAAGGTTCCTTCTAAAATCGGTTCCAAAGCGTGAGCTTTTGAAGATCCTGATTCTGAAGACAGAGATTCTGAAGATACCGATTCTGAAAACAAAGACTCTGAAGATTCGTCATCATCCAAACGTTTCACCGTAATCTTCGTTACAAGGGTTTGCAGTAAATCTTCTAGAAATACTTCTCGGCTGACGCTTGATTCCGGTTTTTGTGACCAAATTAAACCCATCGCATCAATGCCGGAATAATCGCCAGAAATCGGTGTCTTGGTTCCTACATCGATATTACCATTGCTATCTGCTTCAAATACCGCAGCACTTCGCCACGTAACGTTATTCGCGCGCACGGTTGATGTTTCAATCAAAACCTTCTGCGCCGGCAATAATCCCGTAATTCTGATCTCTCGAGCCACATCTATCAGCCCAACTTCCGGCGAAATATGTAACTTCGCCGAACGTTGTTCTTCTGATGCTTGAGATGATTGCGATAATTGCGATGGTTTTTGCAATTTCTGCACCATTCATTATTCCTCGCGTTTGTTGATCATCATTGGCACTGTGCGATCAGAGCTCAGAGGTTTTACTTCTAAGCCTTTTTTCGCAGCCCAAATATTTTTGTAGTGGAAAAGTGGAATTACGCCGACTTCATCCATCACAATCGTTGCCGCTTCTCGCATTAATGCTTCACGTTTTTCCGCATCAAATTCCGTAGTGACTGCTTCTAAACTCTGATCTAACGCTGCATTACTATAACGACCCCAGTTTGATGCACCTAAACCCGCTTCCGGATCCACCGTTGCTAAGATATTGACCATGGCATAAGAGGCTTCCCCTGTGCCATTGCCCCAAGCAATCACTGACATCGCATAATCATTTTGACGCGTAGAACCTGAATATACCGCCCAAGGCACCACTTCCACATTCGTTTTCACGCCAATTCTTGTCCAGAATTGTGCTACCGCCTGCACTGTTTCCGGCGCTAAAGGATAACGATCTGTCGGCACATGCACGGTTAATTGGAAACCCTCAGGATATCCCGCTTCTGCCAATAATTCTTTCGCTTTTGCGGCATCAAATTCAATATCGGCAATTTCAGGATTATGACCAATTGATCCTTCCGGCATCCACTGATTCGCAACCGTTACAGAATCTTGCAAAATACGATTTGCAATCGCTTCACGATTAATCGCAATCGAAAGCGCTTCTCTCACTTTTGGATTTAAGAGCGGATTCTCTTCTAACACATTGCCGTTATTATCTTTAATAAATTGGTTTGGATTCGGGTTAAAGCTTGGTTGCAACAAGAAAACACGTAAACCATCATATGCAAAAACATCGACTTTTGGATCTTGTTTTAAGCGCTCTAAATCTGATACCGATACTTTATCAATCACATCCACACCGCCTGAAAGCAGTGATGCTGTACGAGATGCCGCATTTGGTGTATAGAGATATTCCACGTTGTCCCACGTCGGCGTTTCTCCCCAATAATTCTCATTTTTTTCCGCAACAATTTTCTCGCCCGGCGTATAGCTCACAAGCTTATAAGGACCTGTTCCCACCAATGCTTTACCGGTATTGAAATCTCCACTTGTGGCATTTTCTGAAGCATTTTTATTCACTAAATGCACAGATGCTAAGTTCAATGGTAAATCAGGATTGGGCGCGTGCGTTGTAATCACTAATGTTTGCGGATCTTTCACGCTCACATCTGCAATTGTACGAACATATCCTGTAAAGGGTGCAACAGCGCCGGGAACGCTCTTAATGCGATCTAAAGAGTACACCACATCATCAATCGTAAACGCTTCGCCATTGCTCCATTTCACATCCGGTCTCAACGTAAATTCCCACGTCATAGGATCGACATTTTTCCACTCAGTTGCTAATGCCGGCAATAGTTGATTATTGTAGTTTGCCACCAACATTTCAAAGAAGAAAAGCCCCGCTGAGCGGTCTCCGGCAAAGTTATTTAATTGTGGATCTAAAGAGGACAAGTTATCTGAAAAGGCGATTTTCAAGTTGTTATCTTGCGCAAATGCCGCTCCAGAGAGTAATCCTGTTAAAAGTGATGCGATTAATAGTTTTTTCATAATGTAATTTCCTTCCAATCCTCGTTTAAGTAGGGTTAATTAATTCGTTCGATATTGTTTTTTGTTACTTGTTTTTATGGCTTTTTTTTCGTTTCTTTCATTCTAAAAAGAGCTGATTTATGGCGGGAGGGAATGTTTGCATGCTTTTCACAATCTTGCGCCCGCACTGTAAATCCTTATTTTGTGTTTATAATTTTGCTTTCGTCTTTATTCATTTTCTTGCGTCTTATTTCGTTTTCTTTTGTCCTAAACAGAGCTGATTTGTGGCGGGGGAGAATGCTTGCATGCTTTTCGCTATCCTGCGCCCGCGCGGTAAATCCTTATTTTTTGTCTTCTTTCCTTCTAAAAAGAGCTGACTTGTGGCGGGAGAGAATGTTTGCATGCGTGTCACAATCCTGCGCCCACATTGAAAAATTCTGCTTTTGTTCTGTATTCTTTTACATCCTTTGCTGTCTGTATTCTGTGACGTCTTTTGCTGATTAAATGCTGATACTGTCATTTAAATGACACGCACTTTGATGTTGCGGGCTGACTTCTTTGAGTTCTGGTGCTTCTTGCCGGCATATTTCTGTTGCTTTTGGGCATCTTGGATGGAAATAGCAACCTGTTGGCAAATTGATTGGGCTTGGAATCTCGCCTTTGATTGCCACAAATTGTTTCTTCCGATCACTGATTTTCGGAATTTCTGCCAATAACGCTTGCGTATAGGGATGATTGGGATGTGCGAAAATCTCTTCCGTTGTGGCGATTTCTACAATTTTCCCTAAATACATAATGGCAACACGATCTGAAAAGTGCTCCACAACGCCAAGATCATGACTGATGAAGAGATACGTTAAGTCGAGTTCATCTCGTAAATCCATAAAAAGATTCACAATTTGCGCCTGAATCGACACATCTAATGCCGCAACCGCTTCATCACATACAAGCATATCCGGCTGAACCGCAAGTGCTCTCGCAATTCCGATTCTTTGACGCTGGCCTCCACTAAATTGATGCGGAAAACGGTGGCGATAACTCGCACTTAACCCCGCCCTTTCAAGTTGCTCACTCACATAATGATCGATCTCTTTTTTAGACACTAAACCATGCATTTTCGCCGCTTCACCAATACTGCTACTCACGCGCAATCTTGGATTTAAGCTCGCAAATGGATCTTGGAAAATCATCTGAATCCGCAATTGGCTCTTGCGCCAAGCATCTTTATTCATCGACTGAACATTCACGCCATCAATCAACATTTCGCCGCTACTTTGTGGCAAAATGCCGGCTACTACTCGCCCTAAAGTGGATTTTCCACAACCTGATTCGCCCACAAGTCCAACGACTTCCCCTTTAAAGATGGAAAGATCCACGTGGTTCACAGCAGAAACAATCTTTGTAGGTTTCTTCAAACCATATTGAATCATCCGATTGCCGAGCCAATTAGATTTCTTTGCGCCAAAGTTTTTAGAGATATGTTGAAGCTCCACTAATGGCGCAGATGTTGCAGATGTTGCAAATTCCGTAAATGTCTTTAACTCCACTTGATGGATATCATTTTGTTGTCTATTCAATAAGTCGCTCATATTCTCGCCTCCGCATTTCCCGCTTCGCTTGGGAAGAAACAACGAACTTCATGAGAGTTATTTCCGGCATTTTTTCTGATGTCCGAAATATCCGCAATATTCGTAACAGCTTCCGAAATGACTGCTAATGCCGGCGCTTGTCCGCAAGCCGGCTGTACTCTTTCACAACGAGTGCTAAAGGCGCAACCTTCCGGTAAATCCATGAGATTTGGCGTAATGCCGTCGATCTGTTTTAAACGCTCTCCTCGCTGATTTCGGCTCGGTAAACTTTCGATTAATCCTTTGGTATAGGGATGTTTCGGTGCGCTTAAGACATCATCAATCGAACCTGTTTCTACAATTTTTCCGGCATACATTACGGCAATGCGATCTGCCAAGCCGGCAACGACGGAAAGATCATGCGTAATCCAAATAAGTGCCGTTCCAAAATCATGGGCAAGCTTTTGCACTTCCGATAAAATTTGCGCCTGAATCGTTACATCTAGCGCTGTTGTCGGTTCATCGGCAATAATCAGATCAGGTTGAAGCAAAAGCGAAATAGCAATCGCAACTCGTTGGCGCATACCGCCGGAAAGCTGATGAGGATACGCTTTCAAACGCTCTTCAGGGCTTGGAACACCCATCAATTCCAATGTATGAAGCGCCTTTTCACGTGCCTCTTGATAGCTGACTTTTTCATGCGCCTGAATCGTTTCGATCATCTGCGTTTCAATTTTCAGCACCGGATTTAACGTCATCATCGGATCTTGGAAGATCATCGCAATGCGATTTCCCCGTAAATGGCGCATCTCTTTTTCAGAGATATTGCGAAGATCTTGCCCTTTAAAGAGAATCTCGCCTTCCACAATCTTTCCCGGTTTATCAATTAACTGCATGAGCGAAAAACCTGTAACAGATTTCCCCGAGCCAGATTCTCCGACTAATCCTAAGATTTCCCCTTTTTTGAGCGATAAACTGACATCATTGACCGCAATAAACGTGCCTTCTTTGGTCGTAAATGCTGTCTTTAAATGATTCACTTCTAATAATGCTTGTTCCATAATCTGTTCCATTATTTACGCAACCTCGGATTAAAGAGATCACGGAAACGATCGCCGATAAGATTGAGCGAAATGATCGTCAATAACAGCGCAATGCCGGGAAATAAGCTGATCCAATATTGCCCTGACAGCATATATTGATAGCCATTGGAGATGAGTAATCCTAACGAAGGTTCCGTGACCGGCACACCTAAACCTAAAAAGCTCATAGTAGATTCAAGCGTAATCGCTCTTGCCACTTGTAATGCCGCAATTACGATTAATGCCGGCAAACAGTTCACTAAGATGTGCTTTAACATAATCAAATACTTAGGAATCACGAGATTATGTGCCGCTTCCACATACTCTTTTTGTCGCTCAATGAGCGCTTGTCCACGCGCCGTTCTTGCATAATATGCCCATTCCAAAATCACTAATGTGAGAATCACATTGCCAATCCCTTTGCCGAGATATGCCAAGATCATCATAGCAATTAAGATGGAAGGAAATGAGAGAATCAGATCCACCAAGCGCATGAAGATCGTATCAACTTTTCCGCCGAAATACGCCGACATTACGCCGATCATCGTGCCTAATACGCTGGCAATCAGCGCTGAACCTAAGCCGACAATCAAGCTAATTCGAAGTCCATAAATAATCGCCGAATAGAGATCTCGCCCTTGCCCATCCGTTCCGAGCCAATAACGAAACGTTCCCATACCATTTTCTGATCCCGGCGGTAATCTCGAATCAAGAATATCGAGTTGTAACAAATCATAAGGATTTTGCGGTGTAATCCACGGTGCAAAGATTGCCGCTAAGATTAATAACAAGCCAACGACAGCACCGACCATTGCCACTTTCGATTCAAAAAAGTTCGAGATACTTTCTCGCCATAAAGAACTTTTTTTCGAGGTAGAAGCGGAAGTCGCGCTAGAAGGGGATGTAGAAGTAGAAGTAGAAGTAGAGGAAATAGCTTTTACTGTCATATTAATGTCTCCTTTCCAACTCTTGGATCGACAATGCGATAGGTGACATCCACCAAGAAGTTAATCGTGACAAATACACACACAATCACGATTAAATACGCCAAAATCACAGGGCGATCTAAGTGATTAATACTATCCAAAATTAGCTTTCCTGCGCCCGGCCAAGAGAAGATACTCTCTGTCACAACAGCGCCGGCAATAGTTGCACCTAATTCTAATCCCACAACGGTCACGAGCGGAATGAGTAGATTTCGAAGCACATGCACCCGAATAATCCGAGAAGGTTTCAGCCCTTTGGCACGCGCAAATTTAATATAATCTTGCGGTAACACTTCTCGAACGCCGGCATAGGTTAAACGAATCACGAGCGCCATTTTAAATAATGCTAAGTTAAATGCCGGCAATACTAAATGATATAAACCATTGCCGGTTAAAAACGACCATTGCATTCCTAAGAAGGTGACAGTTTCGCCTCGTCCACTTGAAGGAAGCCAACCTAATGACACGCTAAAAGCCATAATAATCATAATCCCGATCCAAAAGGTCGGTAATGAAAAGCCTAAGATACTGCCGGTCATAATGATTTTTGAGCCTAAACTATCAGGATATAATCCGGCAATGAGCCCAAGCGGAATTCCCACTGCTAACGCGATAATTAACGCAAAAAAGGCAAGCTCTAACGTTGCCGGCAATCTCTGTAAAACAAGCTCTAATGCCGGTTGATTATAGACAAAGCTATTGCCTAAATCGCCGTGAAGCGCACTTACTAAAAACTTAAAGTATTGCTTCCAAAGCGGTAAATCCAATCCTAATTGTGTAATTAATAGCGCACGATCTCGCTGATCGGCATCAGGACCAATTAAAATATCTGCCGGATTGCCAATAAAATGCAATCCAACAAAGACAATTACGGTCATTAACCACACAATAAAGGCCGCTTGCAGTAAGCGCCTAAATATCCATCCAATCATAAAATCCTCAGTGAAAATGTAACTAAAACTGTCACTAAAACATTCGAATACTCTTTTGGTATTTCATTAAATACATGTTTTGTATGTTTTAGGAATACATATATTACATATAACTTCGGAAACTGCACGATATTTTTAGCTTTATCTGCTCTATCCTTCTCGGTAAATGCGTAAAACCCTCTAAAAAATCCTTCTAAAAATAAGTGCAAGAATATTGATTCAATGATTTACTATTTTTTGATGATTATTCCCATCGCAATAAATAATTTCGTAATAATCCCGTAATTAATCCAATCACAATTCAATAGTTATTCAGTAGTGATTCAATAGTTATTCAGTCACAATCTAATAAGAACACCTTAAAATGTAAGATAAATACGGCAGAAATGCCTATTTTCAATCTCTCTCGAAACTTGCTCATAAAATCCTTACTCAAACCCAGAAATTCGCCAATATCCTTTTCACTACTCCTTTCAATATCTCTTTCAAAATTCTCGTCAGAAGGATTTCTTCATCGCTTTCTAAAAAAAATAGAGACGCAAAACAAGATTTTATTTACCTACAACTTCCCGTATAATATGCCGTTTCCGAGCGGTAACAGTTGCCGCTAACATATCAACGCATCAACACTAAATATGAGGGTGATCCATGGAATTAATTAACACACTCAACCATACCATCGACGATCTCGCTGAAAGAGCCACGGATCTTCGGAGGTATCTTTGACTTCGATCTTAAACAGGAACGTTTAACCGAAGTTTTAATGGAACTTGAAGATCCCAATATCTGGAGCGCAAATCCCGATAAAGCCCAAAAATTAGGGCAAGAACGCGCCACATTAGATGAGTTCGTCAATGGCATGATTCGCCTTGATTCAAGCCTGATCGATGCAAAGGATCTTGTAGAGCTTGCAAAGCTTGAGAACGATGAAGATACGTTAGAAATGGTGCAAGAAGATCTTGCCGGATTATCTAAAATCATCGAAGATTTTGAATTCAAGCGCATGTTCAGCGGCGAAATGGATAGCAGTAATGCCTATGTCGATATTCAATCCGGCGCCGGCGGTACAGAAGCGCAAGATTGGGCTTCAATGGTGCTTCGCATGTATTTACGTTGGGGCGAATCTCACGGCTTTAAAACAGAGCTGATGGAAGCATCTCCCGGCGATGTTGCCGGCATTAAGTCTGCAAGTATTCGTTTTGAAGGCGATCATGCCTACGGTTGGCTTCGTACAGAAACCGGCGTCCATCGTTTAGTTCGTAAATCGCCTTTCGATTCCAATAATAAACGTCATACCTCTTTCTGCTCGGTATTTGTATCGCCGGAAATTGATGAGAATATCGAGATTGAGATCGATCCTTCAGATCTTCGAATTGACGTTTACCGCGCATCCGGCGCCGGCGGTCAACACGTTAACGTGACTGAATCAGCGGTTCGTGTGACGCATATTCCTACGGGAACAGTTGCACAGTGTCAAAATGAGCGCTCACAACATCGAAACAAAGATATGGCAATGGCACAGCTTCGCTCAAAACTCTATGAATTAGAGCTTCAAAAGCAACGTGATGCCGCAGAAGCCCTACAAGATTCTAAATCCGATGTGGGCTGGGGAAGCCAAATCCGCTCATACGTTTTAGACCAAGCCCGTATCCGCGATATCCGCACAGGACACGAAGTCGGAAACCCACAACCTGTGTTAGACGGCGATTTAGATGACTTCATCGAAGCCAGTTTGAAAATGGGATTGTAGGTTTTAGCAAGAACTATAAAGCTTCAATGAATTTTCAATACATAAAAAAGAAAAGAGCAGACTTTTTTCTGCTCTTTTTTTTAAGAAAATTGTAATGATTCGATTCCCGAACAGAGTTCACAAAATAAAATCGCTAGCTCCAACGAGCCTTTATTTATTTGTTTATTTAACAACAATTTACCAATCTCTTATTATTCAAGGTCTGCCCTAAGACATCCACTAAATATATAGTGAATATAGAGATTTTTAATCATCGCTATAATAAAAGAACAAGAATATAGCAATGAACCAAATCGCTAATAAGATAAATCCGATATATGCGAATATACTTAACATCCCAAACTGCAATATTGTACCGATAATGCCGTATATCCAATTTGTTTCCCTAAAATTACAAATTGCCACGACAAGATAGATCAAGATACCAAGAGTCATCAGTATCAAGCCATTTAGAGTATCGCCATTTAATACTATGGTGAATAATGTTCTTCCTACATTATTTTCTTCCAAAGCAGAAGAATACCAACTACTACCAAATAAACATAATCCACCCGCTATCCCCAAGACAACTAACATCGGCATTGTAAAAAATTCATGACCAAATTTTTCATCACAATGTTCATTGAACCATTTGATAGCAAACCATAAAAGTGCAATTGCAAGCACTCCACATACGATATACAACATGATCATTTGAAACCTCCGGCATTAACCCTGTATATCATCTAGCAGAATAACTACTCGGTACTGATCGACATGATTCACACCAGTCAAAAGGCGCCTTACCACTGCGAAATACCTTAATCATCTTCCCATTTTCACACTTCGAACATGATCCTTGTTCACTCAAATCTTGATAATATAAATAATTACTTACCGTACTTGGGAAGTAATTCGTTAATATTTCCAATAGATATCTACGATCTATTAAAATTAAATTTTCATCCGCAGCTTCAAGTGCAAAATCATCAAAATAATGGGTCGTTACAAACAAGCCTTTTTGGACATATTTGCTCGAAAGAGATCCTCGAAAAGCCTGTACATCTTTACTCGTAATTCGACTATTACAACCTTTAGGATTCCAAGCTTTGCACTGCACACCTATTTCTAAGACACTCCCTTTATATCCAACTACATCAATACCGCCATCCTTCATGCCATCCGTAATTTCTACTCGATATCCCATCTTTTCTAGAATTAACTTAACAAGTATATTTAATGCATCAGATTTTTGAGCTTTTTGAGAATTTTGGGCATTTTGAGAGCTCTGAGTATTGTGGGTAGATTCATTCAGAGTTTTAAGTAATGTTAAAACCTTCTCATCCTCATTTTTAAAAGTTAATAACTCTATTAAGGATGTTTCTACTATCGGATCCGGTAATTTTACTGATTCTACAACGCTAGACTGCGATACTCTTTTTTTCAAAAATCCAAACATCTACCTTATTTCCTTCCATTGACTAGGAGCTCTTTAATATTAGAGCTTAAAATAAACATACCGAGCAGTAGAATATTATTACCTGACATAATCTGCAACTCTCCATGCCTCGAGCCCTGTTTACTGACTAATCATCATGCAAATGAAAAGCATATTTTTTTAGACTGAAATATCAGTAATAAATCCTATTAAAAGTATGCTCTTATAAGTTTTTTGAATCTCATTCTATCGCTCTTGTTTAAGTTCAATACCGCCATCTCTTTTTAAAAGATCATTTTCACTTCGGATGCCAATCCTCAAAATCCGTTATGATATGCCTTTAGAAAAGAGCTTCATTTTCTCTTTTCATCATCTTCATTTCCTAACTCAACAACGATAAAGCACTCTTTATGAAACAACCTTCAAACAATTCCTCTTCGTGGTACTACGGCTGGACGATTGTCTTTGCGACCGCGCTTTTGACGATGATTACTGTGGGAATGCGCATGAGCATTGGTCCTTTTGTGATTCCGATGAGTGAAGGCTTGGGGATTTCGAGAAGCGCCCTTTCTGGCGTTATTGCGTTTGGCATGCTGATTTATGGCTTGGGAATGCCGGTTGCCGGCTTTGCGGTGAATCGCTTTGGCACTCGAAATACCTTAATCATTGGCGCAATTCTTGTGGCGATCTCGTTATTTCTGACGATTTACAGCCCCAATCAATGGGTTTTTGCGTTGAGTTACGGCGGATTGCTCTCGTTTGGCTTAGCATTTACAAGCCCTGTGGCATTTACACAGCTCATTAGTAGTTGGTTTATTCAAAAAAGAACCATGGCGCTACTCTTTCTTTCAACAGGTTCCATGGCGGGAATTGCCATTATGACGCCGATTTTCAACTTACTGATTCAAACTTATAGCTGGGAAACTACACTTCTAATCTATGCCGGCATTTTTACCTTTCTCACTCTGTTAGTCGCTTTTGCCATCATTCGAGGAACAGCGCCGGAATTTGGCGATCTCACGACAGAAGCAGAGATCGAAGCGCACAAAGCGTTACTGCTTCGCAGACAAGCCAAAATGAAAGGCAAACAATATACACTGAAAGCCGTCTTTTCAACGCGCCCTTTCTGGCTCCTTTGTATTGGGATTTTCGCTTGTGGATTCAGCATGAATCTCCTTGGAACCCATGCCGTTCCCATGTTAGTCGATCACGGATTTCCGAAAAATATTAGCGCTTTTGGCGTGAGTTTAATTGGTTTAACGGCGGTGTTTAGCACTATTATCCTCGGTCGATTAAGCAGAAAAGTATCGCATCGCTCCCTTCTCATGAGCATTTACTTTGTGCGTGGCATTGCGTTCTTTTTCTTAGTGATCGTGATGTCGCCATGGCAACTCTATTTAGTTGCCGTTATCGGAGGTTTAGTTTGGGCGGGAAATATGGGCGTTTCTTCCGGCATGCTTGCGGATATTTACGGCGTTAAATTAGTGGGAATGCTCTACGGCTTTGCCTTTGTCGGACATCAAATTGGTGGCATGCTCAGCACTTGGCTCGGCGGTTGGGCGTATGAAGTATATGGCACGCATTTAATCTCATTCTGGCTCTCCGGCATTTTACTGCTCATTGCCGGCATTGCCTCCATGATGCTTCCACATAAATCCCAATATGAAGCATCCATTGCTAAAATTCAGCAATAGCAGAAATAGCAGAATCATTGCCGGCGCTATTTCGACAATTTTTCTAAAAAAGTTTCCGAAATAATGACCGGCAATCATCAATCGTAATATCAATTAGTTATTGTTATTTCTATTGATTATTCTCAAAAAGATACATAGTGCTGGCACGGGCTTTCTAGAGGAATGCAAACATTCGAACCAGCCACTAATCAGCTTCTATTTTACGATTGAACTTTCTTGGACTGATTTCATCATAAAACTCCCTTTGAAAATTCTCATTGAGAATTCCCAATTATTGATTGTAAAAGGGTAAACTAGCTACTTTTAGCGATATACAAAAATATCAACATCATCATTCTTCTATCCATCATTTCGAAAGGAAAAGATCATTATGAGTAAAGAGAAAAAACAATTTGTCTGCCGTGATTGCGGTGCCGTTGCGCAAAAATGGGCGGGACAATGTTTGGATTGTAAAGCTTGGAACTCGATTGAAGAGATGATTGTGGAGAAAGCACCTACGCGCCTTTCGGGGTATTCTGGAACTGCCGGCACCGATGGCGTTCAGATTTTAACGGATGTGCAAAAAGAAGAGCTTTCCCGCTTTTCTACGGGACTCAATGAACTGGATCGTGTTTTAGGCGGCGGCTTAGTATTTGGCTCTGTGGTGCTCATCGGCGGAGATCCCGGCATTGGTAAATCGACGATTTTGCTTCAAACGCTTATTAACCTCAGCCATTCCGGCAAAAATGTACTCTATGTCACAGGGGAAGAATCCCCAAGCCAAGTGGCCCTTCGTGCGGAAAGATTACAGCTCGATGGCTCAAAACTGCAGCTTCTTTCAGAAACGAATGTCGAGAAAATCCTCCGTGTTGCAGAACCAATGAAGCTGGATGTGATGGTCATTGACTCAATTCAAACCATCTTCACAGAGCTTCTTAATTCTGCGCCCGGTAATGTGGCACAAGTACGAGAAAGCACAGCGCTTCTAACCCGTTTTGCGAAACGTACCGGCACTTCTATCTTTCTCGCAGGTCATGTGACGAAAGAAGGTGCAATTGCCGGCCCACGAGTGTTGGAACATATGGTGGATTGCGTGCTCTACTTTGAAGGCGAAGTGGATTCCCGTTTTAGAATTATGCGCTCTTATAAAAACCGCTTCGGGCCGCTCCATGAGATCGGCGTATTTGCCATGACCGGCACAGGCTTAAAACCCATTAGTAACCCTTCTGCCATCTTCCTCTCTCGCCAGCCGGAAAAGAGCTCCGGCAGCGTGATTATGGTGACACGAGAAGGTACAAGACCGCTTCTGATTGAGATTCAATCGTTAGTAGATGATTCCTTGGGCGGACAACCTCGCCGTGTCACATTGGGATTAGAACAGAACCGCTTAACAATGCTTCTTGCCGTACTGCACCGTCATGCCGGCATTGCGATGATGGATCAGGACGTTTACGTCAATGCCGTGGGCGGTGTGAAAGTCACGGAAACAGCTTCGGATTTGGCCGTGATTGCCGCGGCATATTCAAGCTTTAAAGATATGATTCTGCCGGCAGATTTAGTGATCTTTGGGGAAATTGGACTTGCTGGCGAAGTTCGCCCTGTGCCGCACGGCGAAGAGCGCCTAAAGGAAGCGGCGAAACATGGTTTTACTCGTGCAATTATTCCCATTGCCAATAAACCTAAAAATGAGATCGCCGGCATGGAAGTGATCGGCGTGAGTAAAATTGGCGAATTGATGGATCATCTGTAATAGAGGATCTTTAAGGAATGATCTTTAAGACATGATCATTCATAGTTAGCTATTAATAAATGCGCTCTCATAAATCAGCGCAAATATCGTGATTTCGGTTTAAAATCGGCTTAAAATCAGCTTAAAAATTCACATGAATCATTTCATAAGGATAAGCAATAGAATCATTAGAATAATCTTGAAAGGATGATCATTGCTGGCACGCGATATGGATAAGCATGCAAGCATTCGAACCAGCTACAAATCAGCCGTAAATCAACTTTGATTATTCAGTTTTTATTGTGCAATAAGACCTTCTTAAACCCATTTCATTTACACCAATTTCACGATATATCCATTACAAAACACCTAAAACTATTGGACTGCAAATATGCAAGAATCTCTCAACAATCAGCAATTTAATCTCGCTTGGATGCGGGTAATTGCCCTCGCGATTGCCGCTTTCGTCTTTAATACGACAGAATTTGTGCCCATTGCCCTTTTAACAGATATTGGTGCAAGCTTTCATTTGCCGGCGGAAAAAGTTGGTGTGATGATTACCATTTATGCGTGGGTTGTGGCGCTTGCTTCTCTGCCTTTAATGCTGTTAGTGAGTAATTTCGAGCGAAAACGTCTGCTTACGATTATTTTTATTCTCTTTATTATTAGCCATATTGCGACATTTTTTGCGAGTAGCTTTCCCATGCTCATCGTTGGCAGAATCGGCGTTGCGCTTTCTCACGCCGTGTTTTGGTCTATTACGGCAGCGTTAGCGATTCGAGTAGCTCCCGTTGGCAAGAAATCCCAAGCACTCGGAATTTTAGCTACCGGAAGCGCGCTCGCAACGGTATTAGGGATTCCACTTGGCAGAATCATCGGGCAGATGATTGGCTGGCGCTATACCTTTTTACTGATCGGGATTGCAGCGCTGATTACTTTAATTGTGCTCTATTTCCTTCTCCCTCGGTTACCTAGCCAAAATGCCGGAAGTGCGAAGAGTTTGCCGATTATCTTAAAGCGCCCTGCACTCATGGGGATTTTCTTTATTACGATGATTATGGTCACGGCGCACTTTACGGCATATAGCTATATCGAGCCTTTTAGTGAAATGATTGCAAAGATTTCGCCCAATAAAACAACGATTCTTCTGCTTCTATTTGGTGGTGCCGGCATTATTGGGAGCATTATTTTCAGTAAGTTTAATCATCACTTTCCGCTCGCCTTTTTACCGGTAGCACTTGCGGCACTTAGTGTTTCGCTATTATTGCTATTACCAAGCACCTATATTACCAATGGTATTCTTGTTCTTTCTCTTCTTTGGGGAATGGCGATGACGGCGGTGGTGCTGACGTTACAACTTAAAGTATTAGAATTAGCGCCCGATGCCACTGATATTGCCATGGCGATTTTTTCCGGCATTTTTAATGTGGGCATTGGAGGCGGAGCGCTTGTGGGAACAATAGTGATTACAGAATCAGGCCTCAAAAATATTGCGCCGGTATCCTTTGGCATTAGTCTGATTGCCCTTGCGCTGACTATTTTCTGCTTTATGCGTTATAAAAACACCTTCTTAAAAGGTGCAACACAAACGCATGTTGTGATTCATGAATAATCATTCTCAGCGTCTTATAAATGATTATTCATTAAATATTATCTATAATAGCCACAATTACTTTTACCCTTAGAAAAGATCGAACAACTATGAAACCATCTAAAAACTGGGCTTTTATTCCGCTAGCAATCATTGTGATTATCTTTGGTTTTGTCACGATGGGATATTACAACTCCATTCAAACCCTCGATGAACACCAAGAAGCTGCTGCTGCCGAAGTGATTAATCAATATCAGCGCAGAGCGGATCTCATTACTAACCTTGCCAATAGCGTGAAAGGATATGCAAAACATGAGCAATCAATCTTTACGGAAATCGCTACTTCTCGTGCACAGTTAAATGCGATGCATGTGAATCCTCAGGATTTTAAAGATCCAGCAAAACTCGAAGCATTTGAGAAGGCGCAAACCACGCTTAACAGCCAATTATCTCGTCTTTTAGTGGTTGTGGAAAATTATCCTGATCTGAAAGCAAGCTCGCTCTATCAAAATCTCATGGTGCAATTAGAAGGCACGGAAAATCGTATTTCAGTAGCAAGAAAGCGCTATATCGAAGCGATTCGTGAATATAATACGTTGATTCGAAAAGTGCCTTATATCTTTATCGCAAAAGTGTTTAGCTATGAGCCTTTAGAACAATTTAGCGTCGAAGATCCTTCGATTTACCGAGCGCCGGAACTCTCTTTTTAGGATATTGCGATGCTGAAATATCTATGGAATCCTTTACATTTTCTACAAGCTTTCAACACCTTGAAAGCCTTGAAAATGTTGAAAGCCCTGAAAGTCTGGGTAACACCTAAAATAGCTAAAACAAGCAACAAACGAACATCAGGTAATCTCGGTTTTCTCGCTTTTTGCGTACTATTTTTCAGCATCCAATTGAGCATCGCTCAAACGCCCATTCCGAACCTCAATGCCGGTGTGATGGATTCTGTCGGTATTTTATCTGCCCATGAATCGAAGATGATTAATCAAAAAATCATGCAATTAGAAGCAGAATATGGCTCTCAAGTTGCAGTGTTAATCATTCCAGAACTGGAAGATGATGAAGATATTCTCGATTATAGTGTTCGAGTGATGGAAGAGTGGAAACTCGGCAGATTAGGCATTGATGATGGATTATTACTCGTCGTTGCACTGAATGATCGGAAGATGCGGATTGAGGTTGGCTACGATTTAGAAGGCGCAATTCCCGATATTACGGCGTATCGAATTATCGAACAACATCTGCAACCAGCATTTCGCGCAGAACAATATGCGCTTGGCATCAATAACGCACTTAACGAACTTATTCCACTGATTCAAGCTGAGCAAGCTAGTAAAACAACTGTTTCAACGACTGCTTCAACATCTAAAGGCTTTGGCATTTTAGATCTGCTTTTTATCTATCTGATTGCCGGCTCGATATTGCTTTGGGGATGGATGATTTATCGGGGCACACAGCGACATCCATTTATCACTATTCCGATTTTAGTTCTCATCATTGGCTCAGTGATCTACTTTGATGGATTTAAAATCAGCTCAAGCAGTATGATTTTTCTGAGCGAATCGCTCCTCAAAGAACATCTTCCTATATGGGTGCAACAACTCTTAACCTTGTATCTGCCTTCGTTGTGGGCGATGATTCTTCTATTTTCGATGGTTGCTGTATCTATCGTTACAGTCATTAAAGCTTTCTCATGGCTGATATCACTCTTCACACCCCCAAAACCTTCTAATCACGATATTTTCATCGACGTAAGCCCTTTAGAACCCCAAATTTCTGATACAAAACCTTCAAAATATAGTAGTTGGGAAGCTCATAAAGCAAGTCGCCGGCAACAGATGAATCCCTATCAAGAACATCCTGAACGATTGACTAAAAAGAGCTCTGTAAATACGGAAAATACGGCATTTGTGGATCATTCAGTATCTTCTTCATACCACGCCGATGCTCTTCAGAACAACAGTGAACTATCTAAAGCTGAATATCACGAAACTGAGGGCAAGAAAACTCAATACGATGAAAACAAAGCTAATAGCGAAGTCATCGTTGAAAACTCAACGTCACTGACAACTTCTCATAAAAAAGCGCCTGAAATCATTGATACGGGAATTTCCCCCTCACATGAAACATTCAAACGTTATGCCGAAGCATTAAATAGCCCGGAAGCAAGTCCAAAGAAACTCCGAGCAGGATTTTTCCTGGCGCTCGGTCTTGGCACACTCATCGCCTTATTTTCCTACGCTTATTTTGAAAATGTCCTTGTCTCTGTTTTATTTGGAATCTCGGTATTGATCTATCAAGTGCTCTATCGTGGCACGAATCTTACCCAAAACCGAGGATTCAAAGCTTTATTTCAAGCGATTCCCTCATCAGCAAGTTATGGCATTGCCGCTTTTTTCATCACCGATCTGACCATCGCGATTTTAGTGACGATTGGCTTTACTCTTTTACAAACATTGTTACTTGTGAGCGGTGCGATTAAAAAGCCCTTCGGAGTCATCATCATTTCTCGCGGTTCGTCTTCAAGCTCTTCTAGAAGTTCCGGCTCAAGCTCAAGGGGTTCAAGTAGTTCAAGAAGCTCTAGTTCCGGCTCCCGTAGCTCTAGCTCTGGCAGAAGCGGTGGTGGCGGAAGAAGTGGCGGTGGCGGTGCTTCGGGAAGTTGGTAGTGATTCCAAAAAAAACCATTCGCTTTACTAAACGAATGGTTTTTTGTATCTACTCTCGAGAAACTCAATAGAGAGAATTATGGCTCTTCCGGTAAACTCACAAAACCAATATTGGCGAGCCCTACTTTACTCAAGATTGTCACGACTTTTGCAACATCTTGGTAAGGAACTGCGGCATCAATATGAAGCTGAATCATTGGCTGTTTTTCGCCGGCTTCTAATTTGATCTCGGTTAAAGCTGTGAGCGCGGTTTCATGATCGACTTTTTCTTCATTAATAAAGATTTCTGAATCTTCATTAATGGCAATCATCACCGGCTTTTCCACCTCTTGCTGCACTTGTACTTCTTTCAGATCCACCGCTTCCGGCAATTTTAATTTCACGGATTGCGTGACAAGCGGTGCTGTTAGGATAAAAATCACTAACAATACGAGCATGATATCAATCAGCGGAATCATATTGATTTCCGCTCTCGATTCACTATTTTGGCGTAAACGTCCAAATGACATCATTCCTCCTAAGCGTTTTGATCGCTAGATTGTGATGGCGCTTTTGCCGGCGCACGATCTAAAACCGCTAATAACTCAAAGGCAAAAGAATCTAAATTCCCCATTTGTAAACGATTACGGCGAACAAGCCAGCTATGCGCCATTACTGCCGGAATCGCAACCGCAAGTCCAAGTCCTGTCATAATCAGCGCTTCACCTACAGGTCCTGCCACTTTATCAATGGTGCCGGCACCTGTTGAACCAATCTCCACGAGCGCATGGTAAATTCCCCAAACGGTTCCAAACAATCCTACAAATGGCGCTGTTGCGGCGATGGTTGCCAATATGGTGACGCCATTTTCAATGGTGAGTTGAAGTTTATCCAAAGCCACTCTTAAAACGCTTGTCAGATATTCTGATCTTGAAGCATTTCCTTGAATATTCATCAGTCCTGATTGATATTTATGAAGCGCTTCAAACCCTGTTTTTGCGAGAGTTTCTTGAGCGGTTTGCGGTTGCTTTGAGATGAGTTTTGCAGCATCACTTAATGTCTTTGCAGACCAGAAATCAGCAATAAATTTCTTCCCTTGAATGCGATCAACAATGCCTTGGAAGAACTTCAGAAAGATCACTAACCACGATAATATCGACATTAAAATGAGAATGACAAAGAGCGTTTTTGTCACAAAATCTCCTTGTGCAATAAAGCTCATAAACCCTATATTTTCAACAACCGGTTCCATTCACTGTTCCTTTCTATTTGTCTTTTGTAATGTGTTTTTTGTAATGTATTTAGTTTGTAAGCTTGTTTCAGCTTTTACGACTTTTTTACGATTTATTTGAATAATCACTGCTAAATAAGCTGACATATTACGTTGATTAAATCCCTCATTCAACAATGAATGTCATTCCTATCTTATTCCCATTCATTTCTGAGAATGGAAGTAATTAAAGCTTGAATTGATACTGAATTTTCACTTGAATCGGTATCGCTACACCATTTACTTTGAAAGGCTTCAAGCGAATTCCATAAGCGGTTTTAACCGCTGTTTTATCGAGCAGATTATGCCCTGAAGATCTGGCAACTTTTACAGCCGTTGCTGCCCCACTTTCATTCACGCCCACTAAAAGCTCAACTGTTCCCTGCATTCTGCGCTGCATAGCCGCGCGAGGATACGATGGCATTGGCTTATTTAAAACGCTCACTTCACTCTCGCTATAGACCAATTTTGCAGTTTGCACAACTCTTGTCGTGGATTCCGTCTTGGGCTGTTGTCTTTGTGGTGTTCGCTCTGTTTTAGGCGCTACTTGCGCTTGTGGCTTTTCAACTACTTTTGGCGGCTCAACTTTCGTTTCAGAAGGCGCTTTTGTTGCAACGACTTCTGGCTGTGGTTCTTTATTAGGCTCTGGCGCTTCTTCCGGCACTTTTTCAGGCTCTGGTTTAGATTCAGGTTCAAGCTCAGGAATTATCTCAGGTTCTACAATGGGCTCAGGCTGAGTAACAACTTCTTCCGACAGTTCCTCGATGATCTCTTCCTTAGATTCTGCAATGGATTTTTCACTTTCCATCGCAGAATCTTCGGCATTCCCATCCGTTTCTTCAACGGTTCCTGAAAGCTGAAATTGATGCATCATTAAGTGACTCGCATCTCCTTCTTGCATCATGACCATTTCTGAATCATCTGCCGAAGATAATCCTATAAAAGCGCCTGCGTGAACTAAGCTCACGCAGAGAATTGCCATTATTGCCGTAATTTTATTGCCGTTATTCATTATGATCCACTTCTATTTAGCGCCTTTGATTAGAACTCGATTAGAACTCGATTAAAATTCGTAATTCAGTTTTAACCAAAGTCTGCGACCTTCTTCAATTCGGGCAAAACCATTCTCATAAGCTGAATTGATATTGGGCGCTGAAGCACCGACTTCCGGCATTTTGAAATCTTCAAAGTTTTTATCAAAGAGATTATCAATGCCAAAGTTAATGCTCATTTCACGAGATGGTTTATAACTTGCGCCGATATTCACTAATGCATAATTACGATAGAAAACTTTCTCTTTGTTCCAATTTAAATCGTTGTACTCTTTCGCACGATATTCCCCTTCCGCCCAGAGATTCCACTGATGTGCCACTTGCCAATCCGCTTTCAAGTTCACCATATGTTGTGGCGTTTTACTAAACGGAATTTTTTGGCCATTCGCATTTTTATAACTGCTGTGCGTGTAGGTATAGTTTGCCGTTAAACCAATATCTTCTCGAATCTGATATCGACTTCCGACTTCAAGACCATAGAGTTTTGCATCATCTACGTTAAATTGTTTACTGAATGTTTTAGAGCCTCTATCGTCGCCGGAAATCGTGATACAACCTGCGGAGTTTCCTGTTAAACGACAATTATCAACGGATACGGATTCGATTTTATCTTTAAAGCTTGTGTAGAAACCTGTGGCATTAAATTTAAAATCCGACAAGTTATCATACGAAAAGCCGAGTTCTGCGGAAGTGGCGGTTTCTGGTTTTAAATTAGGATTGCCAAGTAACGGTAATCGTCCTTGACGACCGAGCCCAATCACGCCATCTGTCATTTTTTGAAGATCGGGCGCTTTAAAGGCACGGCTGACGCCCCCTTTCACTTGCCAGTTATCATCAATATTCCACACTAAATAGGCTCTTGGGCTAAAGTGGCTTCCAAAATCCTCATTCTTATCGTAACGAAGCCCGAAAGTTGCGATTAAATCATCATTAATCATCCACTCATCTTCTGCAAATAACGCCCATTGCCACTGCTTAATATCCAGCGTTGCGCCTTCTAAGGTATCTTTGAATTTTTGATCTTTATATTGAAAACCGGCGCTGACAAAGTGATCGCCTAAGCTGAACATCCATTTATTATCAAAAATGATATTGCTATATTTAATGTCCCGATGCGCACCTTGCAACGGAGTTGGCGTACTATTAACAGGATTTAAACGTCCAATTGTCTTCGTTTGATCCCAAAGAAGTGCACTTTCAACCGTTGCAAAATCTAAGTCTAAGCGATGACTTAATCCCACTCTTTCACGAGTGAAACGAAGATGATCTGAATAACCGCCACCTGTTTTTCCATTTTCAATCGTACTGTTTTGTGTACCAAGCTGATTATCACTATTGTCATAACGCTGAACACCACGATCGTAGCTTAAAACGAATTCTTGATTTTCCGGCGTAAAAGTTAATCTTGCGCCGTAGTTAAAGTTTTTACGTTCGCCTAAACCACTAAAGTTTGCGATTTTCCCTGTATAATCGCCGGAAATTTTTTCTGCGTAATTTGCCGCATATTTACCTTTTGCATTCCGCTTTGTTTGGAAACTACCCATTAATGCTAAACCGATGAGGTCATTTTTAATCGGTCCACCAAGATAGAGAGAAGTAGTGTTGCCACCTGAATATTTACTATTTGTCGGCTCTTCAATCGAAAAGGAAATTTGTCCGCCCCATTCATCCGGCACTTTTTTAGTAATGACGTTAATCACACCGCCCAAAGCATCTGAACCATAGAGCGTTGACATCGGCCCACGAACTACTTCAATTCTTTCAATGGCAGAACTTGGCGGAATAAAACTCGAATCTACATCGCCAAAACCATTCGGACGCGCGCCGGAGCTATTTTGACTTACTCGTTGACCATCCACCATTAAGAGCGTGTAATCAGAACTCATTCCGCGGATGCCAATATTTGCACTGCCCGATTTTCCACCACGGCTAACATTCACGCCTTCTACTTCTTTTAAGACATCGCCGATATCGTTAAAAGGCTTTTCACTAATCGCCTCTTGTCCAATGACTGAGATGGATGCCGGTGCATCTTTGACTTCTTGCGCAAAGCCAGAGGCTGTCACAACCATCGTTCCTAAGTTTACGGCAGATGCATTATTCGCCTCTTCCTTCCCTAACAAAAGATCATCTGACAATCCCACAGTAAATGCGGAGGTAACAGATAAGAGTAAAACAGCCTTCAATTGTTGTGATAAAACATTACGTCGCATGAAATCTAGTCCTTAAGCAAATTTTTGGATATGAGATATTGTTTCTCTTATGACTCTTTGGCAAGTGTTAACACTTAACTAATAGGAATTATTATCATTAATGAACTCAAAGTCAATGCTAATGATAACTATTTTCAAATGAGCTTAAGGTACATTACGGGTTTACAAGAAAAGAGAATATTAAATAACCTTTTACTTTTTATCTTCTGAGAACTTTGAGATATCATATCTTTCAGAAAGTTCTAGCAACCTGTTCATTCACTTTAATTAATTATTATTCCCATATGCGCACAATTACCACATTCTCCTCTCTCTACCTTGCAACACTCTTCATGCTCTTTGCCAATGGGTTATTAACCACATTTGTCGCACTAGAACTCGAAAGCCAAGGTGTAAGCGATCTACTCATTAGTAGCTTAACGTCAGCGTATTACGCTGGCCTTGTCATTGGTGCAAAACTTGGGCATAAACTCATCGCCCGTGTAGGACATATCCGAAGTTATGTTGCCGGCGCTGGAATCACCGCGGCAACCGTGATTTTAATGGGTCTGATTGATGTTTTAGAGTTTTGGGTTGTCGCACGTTTCATCATGGGATTAATGATGATGTGTCAATATATGGTCATCGAAAGCTGGCTAAATGACCAAGCTGAACCTTCTCAGCGCGGTGTGATTTTTGGTATTTATATTGCGGTGAGTTCATTGGGGGTTTTACTTGGGCAATTGGCATTAACCGTGATTGATCCCATAGACATTCGCGTCTTAATGATCGTTTCCATGTTCTTCTCTCTCTGTTTAGTGCCTTTAGCCGTGACGCGTGCCATTCACCCGATTCCCCTCAAAGCGGCGCCTTTAAACATTGGTTACTTTATTAAGGCGCTACCCCAAGTACTCCTTATCACGCTTTTTTCAGGCATGATGATCGGTTCTTTTTATGGTCTTGGTCCTATTTTTGCAACCCGATTAGGATTAGATACTCATGAGGCAGGTTTATACATGGCAATTGCCGTTGCCTGCTCGCTTGTCATTCAGTGGCCTCTTGGCATGTTATCGGATCGCATGAATCGTCTTCTACTGATTAGTTTAGTGGCACTTGTCTTAATGGTACTTTCTATTTTCATTAGCCTTCCAATGATGACGACCTTCTATGTCGTTATGGCGAGTTTCTGTGCGATTGCTCTACAATTTACCCTTTACCCCCTCTCGGTTGCCATTGCTAATGACAATATTGAGGAAGATAAACGCGTTTCTCTAAGCGCTATTTTACTAATGCTGTTTGGCGTAGGCGCTGCAATCGGCCCGCTCATTTCCGGATATTTTATGGAATATTTTGGTGCAAAGGGACTCTATATCTTCACAATTATTACGGCTGGATCTATTATTGCGATTAATCTATCGAAAGGTAGTAAACGACTGCAAACAGATGTGGAAGATGCACTCCCGCACGTCATTATGCCAGATGCTCACGTATCCCCAATTGCCGCGGCAACTTTAGACCCACGAATTGATGAAGATGCCGTGATTGATGCCATGAGAAATGAGGAAGCCGATGAGATTAAAGAAGCGCTCAGAGAAGAGATTGAAGCGGGAGAAATTGAAAAAGCGAAATCTAAAATTGAACGTAATACGCTCATACCTTACGGCGAATATAGCTATGCTTCTTTTGTACAAAAGCATGGGAAACCCACTGAGTTTTCGGAAGAATCCATTTTGTAAGTATTAAGATATAAATACAAATACAAATACAAAATAAAAAGCTATCAGATAACAGCTGTGACATGCTGCTTCTGATAGCTTTTTAGTTAATGCCGTGCTGTCTTAGTCCATCTTGTGTCTTGTTATTTTCTGATCCTATTCTTTATCTCAAACCTTAAGAAATAAAAGAGATGTCATATCTATAGAATAATCTTAGAGAATACTCTTAAAGAACTCTTTTAGAGAGCTCTCTTAGAAAAATCAGCTAATCCACTTCATGAGCCAGTGAATGCCAAATGCGCCCGGTGAAAGTACAAGTAACGTCCAAAGAATTGATGAAATCGCACTCACACATTGATAACGCACCTTAGAAACTGCAAACATGCCGGAAACCATCGGAATCGTCGCTCTAAAAGGTGCTAAAAATCGGCAAAAGAACACAGCCCACAATCCCCATTTATGAAAGAATTTCTGCACTTTGGGGAGTAACATCGGTTTTCGAGAAAATGGCCAGATATGAGAGATCTCATTTTTATGCCGATAGCCAAATTCATAAGAGCACCATGTTCCTAAAAAAGCACCAATACTTCCAGATACCCAAAGTGACCAGAAGGGATAATCAATTTCGCCGACAATCACACTCAAAGCCACAATAAGAATGGTTCCTGGAAATAGAAACGCGATAATCGATAAGGATTCTAAAAACGTTAAAATAAAGATGAGTAGAAACAACCACTCTTCATGATCATGTGCAAACTGCAGCACCTGAGCGATAAAATCATGTAATGACATCCATGCCTCTTTTCTCTATTATTTTATGAACGAATATCTGCTAGACACAGATATTCGCTTTTTGAAGGCATACAATCCTTTGTACGCCTTTTTCAACGATTAAAAGCGATTTAAAAATGGCATATGAATTGCAAACATTCATCACTATCTTCTCTTCTATCGCTCTCTGTTACTTTTTCTTCCATTTTTTCTTCTACTCTCTTTCTACGGTTCTTTATAGAAGTTATCACGCGCATGTTTCGCTCTTGCAAATACGGTGCGAAGCTCTTCCCTTTCGCCATCTTCTAATGCATGACGTAAACGGTCGATATTTTTCTGATAAGCCACTAATACTTCTAAGATGGATTCACGATTTTGCAAACAGATATCCGCCCAAAGATCAGGATCAGATGCAGAAATTCGGGTGAAATCTCTAAATCCACCGGCAGCAAAACGGAAAATTTCCGCACGATCATCTAAATTCGCTAACGTATCTACCGTTGCATAGGCTAAAAGATGAGGAATATGCGAAGTTGCAGCTAACACTTGGTCATGATGCTTCACGCCCATCTCTTCTGTTTCAGAACCGGCAGCTTTCCACATTTCATGGATTGTTCTTACAGCATCATGGCTGTTTTCCAAATGCGGAATCACAAGTGTTCGGCGATTATCAAATAACGACTCAAAAGAGTTCTCAACGCCGTGTTTCTCCGTTCCGGCAATAGGATGCGCCGGCACAAAACGCTCCGGCAAATAGCCGAGTTCTGCTTTAATACTTTCAAGCACGGAACCTTTCGTAGAACCTACATCGCTCATCACCGCATTTTCTTTCAAATGAGGAATAATCTCTTTAACGATCTTGCCCATTGCCGTAATCGGCGTTGCGAGAATAATGATATCGGCATTTTCCGCAGCTTTAATAGGATCAGTATAGATTTCATCAGCAACTCCCAACTCATATGCTTTCTGCAGAGCTTCTTCATTACGATCATAAGCAATGATCTTTCCTACAGAATTATGACGTTTTAGTGCACGAGCCAATGAGCCGCCGATCAGCCCGATTCCCATAATGGCAATGCGCTCTTTAAAAAATGGTTGAGAGAGTTCTATCTTCATCTTCGCCTACTTTAATTCAATCCTATTTTATGGTTGTATGTGATTTCTAGATTCCCGATCTGTTTTACGAAAAATTTTACAAAAGAAATATTTTTACAAAATCTGATCTAGAAATATCTTGCATGATTATTTCATCTTTTCGTCTATATATTGATGACAAAAGCACTCACTAACATACTATATATTTCCCAAATTTCCTAAAGAGGATGCGCATCTTCTTCGATTTATCTAAATTGAGAGGATTTAAGGAAATATCTCGCAAAAAATAACTATCAAAAATAAGTATCTGAAAGTTTTGTCGCACAAAAAAAGCAGATGCAAAGCTGGTTCGAATGCTTGCATTCCTGTTAGTATCCCGTGCCAGCAGAATCAATTCTCTTTCATCTTTCCAACCAAAATAACAGTATAAAAAAACATAAGAATTTTCAGAAAAATATATAATTTTCCAAGACATGAATGACTATTTAACCAATCAGTTCACAATACATAGGCAATAAAAAAACCTGATTTCACAATAAAATCAGGTTTTCTAGAAGAGTAATAAAAGATTCTCTAACACGTGTCTCTAATACTTCTCTCTCTCTTCAATATTGAATATTCACAGTAATAGGAATACTACAATCTTGCATTTTCAATCGTTGTGAGAAGAGAATCAAATGCCGCAACAAATTGCTCAACGCCTGCTTTCTCTAACTCTGCACAGATCTCATTTAAATTAATGCCGAGCTCTTTCAATTCCGCTAAACGATCTTGCGCTAAATCCATGCCTGATAAAATTTGATCATACGGCGATAGCTGATCTTCCAAGAATGCTTGATACGTTTTTGGTGGAATCGTATCAACCGTATCTTTCCCCATCAATTTATGCACGTAATAGGTTTCAGGATAGACAGGATCTTTCACGCCGGTTGATGCCCACAGTAATCTTTGTGGTTGCATTTTCTCTTTAAAGAGCGCTTTGGCACGTGGACTTTCCATCACTTCCAAATAATGCGCATATGCCATTTTCGCATTATCAATGGCAATATGACCTTTCAAATGTGGCGCCGTTGCACGCACTTTTGCATCGATAACACTATCAATTCTAGAGATAAAGAAACTTGCAACAGACGCAATTTGGAAGATCGGTAATGTGACTTTTACGCGCGCTTCTAAGCCTTTTAAGAATGCTTCAAGCACTTCTTCATAACGAGCTACTGAAAAGATCAACGTCACATTCACGTTAATGCCTTCGGCAATCAATGCTTCAATGGCAATTAATCCTGCTTTTGTTGCCGGCACTTTAATCATTAAGTTCGGACGATTCACTTCTTCCCAAAGTGCTTTCGCTTCCATAATCGTACCGTTAGCATCATGTGCTAAATCAGGCGATACTTCTAAACTCACATAACCATCACGATAACGGGTTTTCTCATAAGTTTCTGCAAAGAGATCACAAGCACCTTGAATATCTTCTATCGCAAGTTTAAAAAAGAGTTCTCTTGCTGATAAATCCTGATTTGCAGCATCTTTCATTACCGAAAGATATTCTTCACCATCAGCGATCGCTTTTTCAAATATTGCCGGATTAGAAGTGATTCCTAAAAGACCTTCTTTTTTAATCATCTGCTCAAGCTGACCATCTTTGCCAAGCATATGACGTCCAATATTATCAAACCAAATACTTTGGCCAACCTCTGCTGCTTTACGAACATTTCCCATAATTTACCCTTCAATTTTAATAGAAAGTGGCATGATGATATTCACAATAATGCTTTGAATCATCCTCATGATCTACTCTTCCTTGAATAGAATTTACTGTATATCTTTGTCTAATATATTTTGCCGGACTATTTTAGCAAAAAAACATTTCCTTCACTGACAACCTTAACGAATTTTTTAGTCAATTTCTTAAAAAAAATTGAATTCCTTAATGCTGTTATTTTATGGCTGAATGAAACTAGGACGGAAAAACCCGCGATACTCCAAGTTTCTCATCGTCCCTTTTGGCAACCATACATCATAATTACTTGGAATATCTGCACGATTAGTACTGATATTACGAAGCCATGAAGGATTTAACTCTAATAGTACACTCGATGGAATGCCTGTTTCTGCTGATAGATCTCGAAGACTCATCGGTACAATTAATTGAATTCCCTCAATCTCACTAGGAACTACTTGATACTGGAATCCCGGGAAATACTTATCAGGATCTTTTGCGATCGTCATTGCTGCCACAAATTCAGCATAGAAATTTCGAGATGCAAATTTAAAAGCACCTTCACTATAATTAAACACAATCACACCCATTTTCTTGCCATAGGTTTCTTTCGCACGAATCGAATGCCCAACGCCGGCATTATAGGCTGTAACCGTTAAAGGCCAATAACTCACTAACTTATGATTATAAGCCATTAATTTTGCGGCACCTTGTGCGGAATGATAAGGGTCAAAACGAGCATCAATCACATTTGTGCGCATTGGCATAAAACTTCTTGCGGTTGCCGGCATAAATTGCCACATGCCAGAAGCACCGACTTTTGATCGAGCTCCTTTATTAAAGGAGGATTCTACATGAGGCACATATGCCAATTCTTCCGGTAATCCTGCGGCTTTAAAAGTCTTTTTAAAATAAGGAATATACACTTGGCTACGCTCAAGCCCTCTTTTGAATTCTGATTTTAAGCCACGTTGCCCACGTAGTCTTTCTGAAGCACCAATTAAGGCTTCCGGTCCGCCTGCTTTTAAAAGCATGCGTTTAAATCGTTCTTGTTGTTGCGTCAAAGGTCTTGGATTTAAAATCGCATCCTCGATAATGACTAAGTCTTGAGAAATCTGTTCTGAAATCGTATCCCATGTCATACGATCGCCCTGTTTTACGGCAGATAATTCATAAATCACTTCTAAATAACGATTATCATGGAATGCCACAATATTCAGATCCCATTTCGAGTAAACATTGATCCAAAAATCGATCATGGTTGCCATCTCTCTAGGCTTCTCAAAATGCGATCGATGAGATGTTTTGGGGCCACTCGCACAGCCGGCGATGATCAATACAAGCAACATCATTCCTAATAACCGATGACATTGTCTGACTTTTTTCAAAATTCCCATAAACATCTCAATTTTGCCTCTATTTGATAATCGTTACAGATAAAATGAAGGGATAGTTGACCTATCCCTTTTGATATTTCTCTCTTAATCAGCACTCTCAACGATACTTCATCTCAATGAGATTACAATACGATGATAGAAACTTAAATATTTTAAATGCTTCAGATGCTTCATTAAGAGATTTATTTTAGATAATTGCTTTTGCTCTAGAAATCGCTGCTAATACTTGCGCAGGAGCTGTTCCACCATGATGATTTCTTGCCGCAACAGATCCTTCAAGCGTTAAGTATTCAAAGACATCATCGCCGATTAAGTCAGAGAATTGTTGTAATTCTGCTAATTCCATATCTGCTAAATCACGATCTGTTTCAACACCTAAACGTACGGCATTTCCAACTACTTCATGCGCATTTCTAAATGGCATGCCTTTACGCACTAAGTAATCTGCTAAATCCGTTGCCGTTGCAAATCCAAGTTTTGTACGTTCATACATTTGTGCTTTCTTGCTGGAGATTGCCGGAATCATATCTGCAAACGCACGCACACAACCCAGCACTGTATCCACTGTATCGAAAAGTGGTTCTTTATCTTCTTGGTTATCTTTGTTGTATGCAAGCGGTTGGCTTTTCATGAGCGTTAAGAGCGAGAAAAGATGCCCATAAACACGTCCTGTTTTACCACGAACGAGCTCTGGAACATCTGGATTTTTCTTCTGCGGCATGATGGATGAACCTGTGCAGAAACGATCTGGCAAGTTAATGAAATCAAATGCCGGCGTTGCCCAAAGTACGAGCTCTTCAGAAAAACGGGATAAATGCATTGCTAAAATTGCCGCATCTGCCGTAAATTCAATGGCAAAATCACGATCTGATACTGAATCTAATGAGTTTTCAGAAGGTGCATCAAATCCTAATAATTTAGCAGAAAGATGACGATCAATCGGATACGTTGTTCCCGCAAGTGCAGCTGCGCCTAATGGAGAAATATTGAGACGTTTACGGCAATCTTGGAAACGTGAACGGTCACGTTTGATCATCTCAAACCATGCCATTAAATGATGACCAAAAGTGATAGGCTGCGCCACTTGAAGATGCGTAAAGCCCGGCATAATCGTATCATGCTCTTTCTCTGCAACTTCTAAGATGCCTTCTTGTAAACGTTTCAACTCTGCATCAATAAGATCGAGTTGATTACGAAGCCAGAGACGGATATCCGTTGCCACTTGGTCGTTTCTAGAACGTCCTGTATGTAATCTTTTGCCGGCAATGCCGATTTTTTCAGTTAAGCTTGATTCGATGTTCATATGCACATCTTCAAGCTCGATAGACCAAGGGAATTCCCCTGCTTCAATCTCAGCTTTAACTGCTGCTAAACCCTCTTTAATGAGCTTAAAATCATCTTCTGACAAAATGCCTTGTGTAAAGAGCATTTCAGCATGAGCAAGCGAACCAGCGATATCTTCTGCGTACATGCGCTGATCAAAATCTACCGATCCTGTAAATGCTTGAACAAATGCATCGGTACTTTCTGAAAAACGTCCGCCCCACTGTTTATTGACTTTATTCGCCATTCTCAATTCCCTCTTCTATTTCCTGATAAATAGGTAACAATACTTCAACTTGAGTTCCGACTCTATCCTTCCCAGAATAGATCGCAATTCGACCACTATGTTCTTCTACAATTTTTTTCACAACGGATAATCCAAGCCCTGTTCCCTTCGCTTTTGTGGAAACATAAGGCTCAAACATCTTTTTCACAAGAGATTCATCAATCCCAGCGCCATTATCGATGACCTGTAATAAAAATGTTTTATCATCCTTAATGCAGAGCTCAACATTCACTTTGCCACTAGAATTCTCTCTATTTTCTTCACAAGCTTCAATCGCATTTTTAATGAGATTATGTAATAGCTGGCGAAGACGAATTTCATCGCCATTCACGCATAAGCTCTTTTTAGGATGATTCAGAGTAACCTCAACCCCTCGAGCATAATCACTGTAAAGGAAAGTAACCTCTTCTGCCAACTTTGTAATATCAATTTTCTTCAAATTCAACTTCGGCGCTCTCGCATATTGACTAAATGCATTGACCATTGTTTTCATCGCATTCACTTGCGTAATAATCGTTTGTGTCGATTTTTCTAATAACAGCTGATCTTCCAATTCTAATTTAGCTTTAAGCTTAAATGCCATTCGCTCAGCTGAGAGCTGAATTGGTGTAAGCGGATTTTTAATCTCATGGGCTAAACGGCGTGCAACTTCGCCCCAAGCCGCTTCTCGCTCGGAGTTAATCAATTGTGTAATATCATCAAAAACAATGGCATAACCACTTGGTAAACTGCGGTTTTCTAACGGCTCAGAAATTCGTACCGATAAAATTTGGGTAATCCCTTTTTCTACACGAATCACTTCAAAGCGATCCCCTTCATCTCCTTGAGATTTTTTCTGAAGATAGTTTGAAAGAGGGGTGAAAAAGAAGTGCAATGATTCATCAATTGTATCTGAATCATCTAATTCAATATGCTGTAACAATGCTCGATCTGTATCTAAAATAGAGATCGACGCTTCATTAAATGTTCTAATCTTTCCATGATTATCGAGTACCAAAACGCCAGAAGAGAGATTGGCTAATACCGCTTCTAAATAGGATCTTTGCGCAACTAATAATCTTTGAGAGGCTTTTTCCGCTTCGTTTACTTGGCGCAGTTTCATGACCATTTCATTAAAAGATTCTGTTAAGAATCCGATTTCATCATTGGATTTGACCGTAATTTCCCGATCAAAATTTCCTTCAGAAACCGCTTTTGAAGCAATGGATAATCGGCGAATCGGATTCACTAAACGGCGAGTGGCAAAGTAAGAACCGCCGAGTGCTAATAAAATCGCTAAAAGAGACACAAGCGTTAAAATAGCAATGAGCTGTCCTTTCAGAGATTCTTGCAACGTTTTATATTGCTTATAACTCTCTACAGAACGTTGCGTAGATAAGCCAAGCTCCGTATAACGAGGCGGAATTTCGTAAATGGCTTGTATGACTCTCGGCGTATCTGCATCTACTCGAATAATCACGCGCACTTGGAGTTCATCATCGCCCACAGGTTCCAGCCAGACATAATCCATATCGTTAAATACGCTCATTAGCACAATATCATTCGGTAATTCCGGCAAGTTAATGGTGGTATTACTGGAGCTTGTCGCTAATATTCTGCCTCGATGATCAAATACCGTTAAATCTAACGCATTGGCATCAAAGCGTAAATTTTCGAGCTCATAGGCTAAATCTAAAGAGTTTAACGTGCCCACTCTTTCGCCAATGGATTGGGTAATTTCTAGCGCATCTAATCGTCTTGTTTCCAGTGCCGATTGCGCCAATGTCAGCGCATCATCAAAACCTTGGTCTAAGGATTCATCAAACCAGCTGTCAATTCCCCGCTGAATCATAATGCCGGAAAACAGAAATAGAATAATAATAGGAATGACTGAAAGTCCTGAGAAGAACATCATCATTCGTGCATTTAATCGTGCGCCCAAACGTTTTTTCCGAACGCCTTGAAAGAGCTGAATGAGGAAGTAGGTCACAAGGGACATTAACGACAGATAACAGATCGCACCGGCAAGGATAATCCATGTGTAATACCGAGAATAGAGCACTGCCGATTCAATGGAGCGAACCATCACGCCTAAAATAATCGTGAGTAAGACAGAGAGTAGTAGAAAGAGCAAAAATGCATGTTTACGAATATATGCCATCATAATTTAAGCTCCCACTTAAACCAGTTTGAGTTCAACCACCAATTCGAAGAGAGATATGCCGGAATTCGAAGTGGCGTTGGAAGCGCTTCAATATCTAACCACAGTTTTGCTTTTCCGTGATAGCGATCTAACTGAAATCCTTCTTGATCTACAATTTTGAATTCAATATCGTTTAAATTTGAAATGGATAATAACGCTAAACTTAAAATCGGATAACTATGTTGTTTTTGCGTATTTAAATCCCGCACCACAAATTGCTTCGATAAGCCGTGATAAAAGAGGAGATAGCGAATCTCTTTCTCATAATTATTCCCTCGCCAAAAGCCATATTGCCCTTTCTCTTCAATACGAATATCGTAGACAAACGTCAAAGGAATGCCATTTAGTAACATTTGTGATTGCTCATTACTCATCACAATTTTGCTCTTAATGGCGAGCTGAATATCCACATAATGCAATGAGCCATTAGTTAAAAGTTCAACATCACGAATCCGTTTTAAGGTTGAATCTTCTTCATAAAACTCACTTCTTACGCTCTCAATTTCAAGCGTCGATTGCTTTGCAACCGCAGCAAAGCTCAATGAAAAACAGCTGAATAAAATCCCTAAAATGCCGGCAAGATAGAGAAAAAAGTAGAAGAAAAAGGATCGTCTTGAAGTAACTGCAGACGATAGAATCTCTTGAGAAAGCGCTGTTGTAGCGTTTCCTTCAAAAATGATCTCTATGGTGTGCGAATATTGCTTCAATCTATGGTCCTTTTTTCTTCCTATTTTTTATTTCTGTTTTCTGTTTCTCGATCGTTATTTCATCATGTAAGAATAGCTGATTCACTGCGGGAGGGAATGTTTGCACTCATTTTACGATTACTCGCCCGCAGTAAAATCTCTTCTTTCTTCCCGTTCCAACTTCATCCGCTTTATCCAATAAGAATAGCTGATTTACGGCGGGAGGGAATATTTGCATTTCTATAACAACCTCTCGCCCGCAGTAAAATCTCTTCTTTCTTCCCGTTCCAACTTCATCCGCTTTATCCAATAAGAATAGCTGATTTACGGCGGGAGGGAATATTTGCATTTCTATAACAACCTCTCGCCCGCAGTGAAACTTCTACTCTTCTTGTCTTTCTTTCTATGTCCTTATCATTCCATTCTTGAAGATTATGTCATCAAGAATAAGCATCTATAAACTTAAGCGGTTTTTTCTAATAAAGCATAATAGAAACCATCGATGCTCTGTTCTGATTCAAAATATCTTGGCAAAATTTGCACGCCAACATCACGCTGTGCGCCAAATGGAATATCGAGCTTGATCTCTTTTGCCGTGGGTTCTGATTTTAAGAATTGACGAATCTGCTGCTCATTCTCATCTTTTAAGATCGAGCAAGTCGCATATAGAAGTTTTCCGCCTACTTTCAATTGCGTCCAAGCGTGCATTAAAATTTCTGCTTGAATATTGCGAAGATTATTAATATCAGACGCTTGGCGTAAACGCTTAATATCAGGATGACGATGCATAATGCCGGTCGCTGAACATGGTACATCTAACAAAATACGATCAAATGGCGCTTTCGCTTCATATTCTTCACAAGGAATCGCTTCGATTTCTACAAATGCCGGCACTTCTCCGCATACTCGTGTGATATTTTCTGTCACACGTTCTAAACGCGTTTCAGAGCTATCTAATGCCACAAGCTTCGTGAGATTTGGTGCTTGTTCCAAAATTGCCGTGGTTTTTCCGCCCGGCGCTGAACAGGCATCAAGCACTGCCATTTCATTTTTCACATCTAATAATTGCGCTGCTAATTGTGCGGATGCATCTTGTACACTCACGCAACCTTCAAAGAATCCCGGCAAAAGATCAACACTTACAGGCGAATCTAACACAATTGCCGTATCCACAAATTCATGGGCTGTTGCGGCGATATCTGCTTGTTTTAATAATTCTAAATATTCATCACGGCTATTTTTTTGAAGATTCACGCGCAAAATCATTTCAGGATGAAGCTGATAGAATGTGCCGATCTCTTCTAGCGCTTTTTCGCCCCATTGATTTTCAATACGTTTTGCAAACCATGCCGGCAAATTACTCTTTCCTGCTAAAAACTGCGCTGGCGGTAATTTTCCACGCTGAATATTTCTCAAAATGGCGTTGGTTAATCCCGCAGCCCAGAGTTTATCCATCTCTTTAATGAGGTTTACCCAGTTATTGAGAATCGCATATTCTGCCGTTGCCATTTCCGTGAGCTCATATGCCGCTAAAATCTGCGCTAATTTCACTTCGATTTCCGCAGGTTTAATAGGCTTTGAGAGCATTTGTGATACACGATCATCGAGCGCATCATATTGGCGTAATGTGCCAAACAAGAGATGCTGCACATAACGTTTATCATTGTCGTTAAGCCCTGTGGATAAACGTGGCAGAGCTTCTGTTAATGATTCTCCCATCAAAACGCTATTTAAAATTTCAATAGCGACAAATCGGGGATTTTTCATGAGTTTTGGATATAGCGCTTCTTTAATAGCCATTTATTGACATACCTTTTGATTAATTTCGTTACCTTTAATAAAGAGCGCACTCTCCATTCTTCGCTTACCGGCAGCTTGAAGCTCTAAAATCTCAAGCTCAATACCATTGCCGGCAACGATATATATTTGTTCATTCTCAATACGAATCGTGCCCGGCGTTTCATTCGAGGTTTGATCCGTCATTTTCACTCTAAAAAGCTTTAAGAGTTCTCCATCAACCGTTGTGGAAGCACCGGGAAATGGGTTAAACGCATGAATTTTTCGCATGAGCGTTTCAGCATCTTCTGCCCAATTTAATCTCGCTTCTTCTTTCGTGATTTTCTCGGCATACGTAATGCCATCAAGCGGTTGCTTTGTCGGCGCTTCATTGCCGGCAATCACTTTTGGAATCGTTTTCAATAAGAGATCAGCGCCGAGATTTTTAAGCGTATCGTGCAGTTCAATCATGGTCGTTTCCGGTGTAATCGCAACAGAGCTTTCCGCCCAAACATCGCCGGTATCTAAGCCTTTATCCATCTGCATAATGCCAACGCCAGTGGTTTGATCGCCCGCTTCAATGGCACGATGAATGGGCGCTGCGCCTCTCCAACGTGGAAGAAGGGATGCATGAATATTTAAGCAGCCATATTTAGGCGCATTCAATACCGCTTCCGGCAAGATTAATCCGTAAGCCACCACAATCATTAAGTCAGCATTAAGGGATTTCAACGTTTCTTGCGCTTCCGCATCACGAAGAGAAAGTGGCTGATAAACAGGAATATCGTGCTGTACAGCAACTTCTTTAATGGGCGTAAACTGCATTTTTTTACCACGACCACGCGGACGATCTGGCTGCGTATAAACCGCAACAACTTCATGCTCGCTTCCAATCAATGCTTCCAATGTTGGTACGGAAAACTCCGGCGTTCCGGCAAAAATAATTCGTAATCCCATAACTTTCCTCTTTTCTTCTCTTTCTCAACCAATGAATTCATACATTCGTCAATATACCGTAAATCCATGAATCCACATTCAAAGCAATGCCACTCAAACAGTGTTGAAATCTCGTTTAAACTAGCCTTCTTGAGCTTCCTGCGCTTGCTCTTTCAATACTTTTTCAAGTTTTTTCAAGATGCGTTGTTGCTTCATTCGTGAGAGATAATCAATAAATAACACGCCATTTAAATGATCTAATTCATGCTGAATACAGCGGCCTAACAGCTCATTCGCCTCTACTTCGAAAAACTCGCCATTCACATCTTGCGCTCTCACCGTCACTTGTTCAGGTCGAAGGACAGGACCGCCATACAATGTGGGAAGCGATAAACAGCCCTCTTCCGCAGCTTCAATTTCTTCTGATTCTGCAATGATTTCTGGGTTAATAAACACCATTGGTTCGTTGCGCTCTTCTGAGCAATCTGTAACGAAAATGCGTTGTAACACATTTACCTGATTTGCCGCTAAACCCACGCCTTTTTCGGCATACATGGTTTCTAACATATTTTCTGCTAACGCTTTTACTGCGTCATTAAACTCTGTAATGGGTTCTGCTTTAGCCCTTAATGTGGGATGCGGAACGGTAATCACTTTTAGGATCGCCATATTTAGTAAATCTCTTCCTATCTTTTACGTTCTATTTTTATGCTCTATCTAAATCGATCTTCTACTTCCCTATTCTGAAAATGCATAGAGCCGATAGAATTCAAATTATCTTAAATAGAACTGTTACAAAACGAAATATTTTACACTACTTAGCGCCTTCTCGGTAGCTTTCAAAAAAACTTTCTGCCTGCTATTTCTTCATCGCTAAAAAACAGTTTTGAACGGTTTTAGAAAAGATCCAAAAAAGTCTTAAAAGCACCTTTCAGATAAAACCCTTCACTCTATTTAGAAGTTCTCATTTCTCAATCAAGTTCTCTCAAAATGCCGATGAATAACAGAGATCGTAGAGATCACCAGAGATATTACTACTGATAAGCCATTTAAAATTCTCCTCATAAATCTCCTCAGAAAATCTCGCTCAGTAATCTCTCCTTATCACCAATAAGAGTAATTATTTGTAAATTTAAGTAATAATGATTATATTCATAATATATTCTTAGAGTGCTAAAACAATCCTCAACAATCAAATCTTATCAATGAGTGTAGAAAATGAGCTTATGAAATGAACTCATGAAAACTCAACGCATAATGTTTGATTCTGATCTTGTTTTAGTTCGCTTTATCTGATTTTACCTGATTCAAAACAGCCAGTTTTACGGCTGATCTCTTGTACTTATAGTAGTTTCTCTAACGGTTCTAGCTGTTCTATGAACCATTTATTATAAATTTCGATTATGAAGTATTGATTTAAAAGTGAGTTGATAACCATGCCTAACATCAAAACCACCATCGCCTTACTCATTGGTCTAATTGGATTACTCATTGGGGTCATATTCTTCATCTCTTATCACAAGCCGGAACTTGTTATTCAAGGCGAAGTTGCGGCGAATCGAGTGGACATTTCCGTCAGAGTACAAGGTCATGTCAAAAACTTAACGGCAGATATTGGCGATGTAGTTAAAGAAGGCGATCTGCTATTAGAACTAGAAAGCTCCGCGCTTACCACACAATTAGCAACCGCAAAAGCGCAACATAAAGTGTCCGTTGCCAATCGTGATGTGGTTTACAGCACAAGACCTGAAACCATTGAAGCGATGAAAGCGCAACATGAAAAGGCTCAAGCTGATCTTCTACTCGCAACCAGTAACTTAAACCGAATGGAAGAATCGGCGCCTCGTGGCGGCGTTTCGCAGCAAAACTTAGATGTTGCGAGAAATGCCTTTAGTGCGGCAATGGATGCCACCGCTGCGGCAAAAGCGAATTATGAGCTTGCCGTCAATGGCAGTAGCCACGAACAGAAAGCGCTAGCAGATACGCAAGTAGAACAAGCCTTAGCGGCACTAAATCAAGTGCAATCTGATTTCGATACGCTCACAGTTTTGGCGCCTTCCAATGGGCAAGTCACCGTTCGTATTGCAGAAATTGGGCAGCTTTATAGCCCAGGAACGCCGCTCTATTCCATCATTAATATGGATGATTTATGGCTCACATTTAATATTCGAGAAGATTATCTCAATCACGCAAAAGTCGGCGATCATTTCTCGGTATTTGTGCCGGCGCTGAAAAAAGATGTCGAAGTTTACATTCAAGCGATCAATCCTTTAGGGCAATTTGCCAACTGGCAAGCAACGAAAGCCACGGGAGATTTTGATCTTCGCACCTTTGAAGTACGCGCAAAACCTACCAAACAAGATGAAGGATTATTGCCGGGAATGAGCGTCATTGCGGACTGGAAATCTCGTCGCCCTGCGCATCAGTAGGATATGAATATGAAGCCATCCGTGACTCCATCGAGCGTAAAACAGCACTATTTCTCTCTATTTTTTAGAGAGATAAAATTTATCGCCAGCTCAAAAGTTCTCAGCTTCTGCCTTCTTTTCTATCCCATTATTATCATCATCTTTTTCACGCACCTTTTTCATCAGGGAATTTTACAGCAGATTCCTGTGTCCGTTGTCGATTTAGATCGCACAACGGCATCAAGAGCGCTCATTCAAAAGATTGCCGCAGCGCCTCAAATTGCCGTATCCGAAAGAAATTCATCGCTTTATGATGCCAAGCAATCGTTAATGGCGAAGAATATTTACGGCATTATTGTGATTCCTGTGAATTATGAAAAGCAATTGCTCTCAAAAGAATCTCCGGAAGTGACGGCATTTTATAACGATCAATTTATGTCGCTCGGTATTTCTCTGCAAAATGGCTATGTTGCTTCGCTGAAATCCATTGCATCGAACTATCAAGTTCAAACCATGACGACGCAAGGGATATCGAGAAAAGTTGCCGAAGCGCAGCTTTCCCCCATTAAACTGGAAACGCATCCGCTCTTTAATCCCTCTTTGAGCTATATCCCAACCCTTGTGAATGGCGCCGTTCCCGTCATTATCCAAATCCTGATCATGCTCACAATGGTCTATACGCTCTGCCGAGATAAGGAATCTGCCGGCGGCGTTTCCGTGCCGATGGCGATGGCAAATGGAAGCTATTTGCGATATTTCGTCAATAAGATGTTGCCGTACTTATTATGGTTCTTTATGACATCCTTGCTCCTTGATATTATTTTGATCTTTGTGTTTGAAGTTCCCATTCGCGGTTCCTTAACCGTTCTCTATCTCGGCACGATTCTCTTTATTATTGCCGCGCAACTTTGGGCAGCGATTTTTACCTTTTGGCTTCCCGGCAAAGATCTCAATTTTGGCGGCGCAAGTGTTTTCGCTTCGCCGGCATTTGGATTTGTTGGACTCTTCTTTCCACGAATCGCCATGAGCTGGTATGCGCTTGCTTGGGGCGCCGTGATTCCAGCAACATGGTTTGTGGAAATTCGTTTAGATCAAACCATTCGCGGCCATGATTTTCCTTACAATTTAATGCCACTTCTATGGCTTTCGCTCATTATTATTGTGGCTTACCTTCTTTCTGTGATCCGAATCCGTCAACTAATGAAGAAAGGAGCGAAACATGTTTAAAACTACCTTTACAACGTTCCTTTATGAACTATTGAACATGTTCCGCAAAGAAGCATTGATCACAATTATCGTGGTGGCTTCTGTGGGATACTTTTTCTACTATCCGCTTCCCTACAATCATGAAACGGTTCGAAATACGCCCACCGTTGTTGTAGATCATGATCTCTCCACCATGAGTAAAGAGCTCATTCGAAAACTCAATGCCACAGATAGCATCGAAGTAGTGGATTATGTGGATACCATGCCGGAAGCGGAGCATCTTTTACGCAATCGAGAGGTTTACGGCATCTTTTGGATTCCTTCCGATTTTGAACAAAATATCTTAAGTGGTCGTTCCGGAGAAATCTCCTATTATGGCGATGCGAGCTATATGATTATCTACAGTAAAATCACAGCATCGCTTCAAGGCGCCATTCAAAATATGAGCCAAGAAATTAGCGCTAAAAGACAGGTACAACAAGGTGTTGATCCTTCAATTGCTTATGGCAATAGTGCGCCGATAACGCCGGTCGTTGTGCCCATTTATAACCCGCAAGATGGCTATGAAACCTATGTCATTCCACCGGTATATGTCTTGATTGTGTATCAATTTCTCTTTATCGGCGTGATGATCTCCATCGTCATTAATAAAGGCACTAAAGAAGAAAAAGCACTCATTCAAGCACCTAATCATTCATTGCTAATGGTATCGCTCTGCACATTTCTCGCGAAATGGTTTAGTTATGTATTTATTGGCTTTATTATGTTTTTCGTCTACACAGGACTTGCGCCGATATTTTACCAGCTCCCCTTTTTAGGAAATATTACCAATCTTTGGATTTTGGGATTCTTGTTCTTATCAAGCACCGTATTTTTAGGCATGATTTTGGGACAATTTTTCAAGAAATTTGAAGATATCTTTATGATTGTGATGCCATCAAGTATGCTCTTTTTCTTTACCGCCGGTATGACGTGGCCTTCAGAAATGATCTCAGCGCCCACTTCTTGGCTCACTTACATCTTTCCCATATTCCCCGGCATTACAAGCGCCGTAACTCTCAATCAAATGGGCGGATCTTTAGAAAGCATTAAAGGCGAACTGATTAACCTTCTCGTTTTAACCATTCTCTACGGCATTTTAGCGTTTGCCTCTTTTTATCGTTATTACAAAAGCTGTTATCAAGCGCAACTTTCTCCAAAACCTACATCCGACTCTCCCGAAGTAGCGATTAAAAATTTTGATGTTGCACAACAAAATCAACATCAGGAAAAAGATTCTTCAAAATTACTCTCAAATGATTCCTAAGGGATAAGAAAATATCCGCACAAAATAACACCGATTACCATTAAATATATTTAATTCACAAAAAACTAATCTCATCCTTAATAAGTAGTATCGTTTTTTCGATAAAACTGACGACTTCTCATCCTTAAACATCAATAAAGCAGCGTTAAAACACGCCAATAACGACAATTGTCAAAGATTAATACATCCTTAAATTGATAAGTATTTCAATTAGTTTTATCTATTTTTAATTTGAAAAAATATTATATAAGTCAAACTCTATCAAAGTTCTCTCCACCTTCAATTAAAAGGGTGCTATAACAGATAAGTAAAATAATTTTTGCATCTTTCAGCTTTTTTAGAATGTGATAAAAATTATTAAAATTGTGAGATATGAAAATAGCTAGAGCTTTCTTAAATGGAGATGGGAAAGATACAAACTCTACCTAACCTTTCAGTCGAAACTATAAATAATAAATAAAAATGTCTCAGAGATAGACAGTTATAGGAGTTAAACAAGTATGTATGCTTTAGTCATCAATTGCGGAAGTTCCTCTCTTAAGTTTGCACTCATGAATGTTAAAGAGCGTAAAACGATTGTGAGTGGCAATGCTGAGCAGCTTGATTCACCGGCAGCTACCCTTACGATTAAACAGGGAGATTCAAAAACTACAGAAGCGCTTGAAGATGGAACTCATCTTGGAGCTTTTAAAGAGATTTTCGCGTATCTCACCAAAAAAGGATATTCTGATAAAATCATTGCCGTAGGGCATCGTGTTGTCCATGGTGGGGAATACTTCCAAGAATCCGTAGAAATTACGCCTGAAGTGATCGAAATCATCAAAAAATGTTCTCCTTTAGCGCCGATTCATAATCCGGCAAATCTCACCGGCATTTTAGCAGCGCAAGAAGTTCTCGGAGATCTTCCTCACGTTGCCGTATTTGATACCGCATTCCATCAAACAATGCCAGAAGAAGCCTATCTTTACGGTTTACCTTTAGAACTATATGAAAAATATAATATTCGCCGTTACGGTTTCCACGGAAGTAGCCACCGCTATATCACGGAAAGAACTTCAAAAATTTTAGGAATTCCCCTCAATAAGCTCAATATCATCAGCTGTCATTTAGGCAATGGTGCCTCGATTACTGCCGTTAAAAATGGTAAATCGATAGATACAAGTATGGGATTAACACCGCTTGAAGGCTTAATGATGGGCACTCGCTCAGGCTCACTTGATCCTGGTTTAATTCCATATCTTGTCGATTGCTTAGATTACAATATTCATGAGCTCGATAATCTTCTCAACTTCAAGAGCGGATTACTGGGAATCTCCGGTGTTTCCAACGATTGCCGAACCCTTGAGATTAAAGCAAAAGAAGGCGATCTTCGTTGCCGCTTAGCATTAGATATGTTTGGTTATCGCGTAGCAAAATTTATCGCTTCTTATTTGCCGGCATTGCAACGATTAGATGCGATCGTGTTCACCGGCGGCATTGGCGAAAACTCCGCTTATGTTCGTGAACTGATCATGCGCCAACTCGCTTTTTTAGGATATACCTTCAGTAATCCTTCCAATGAATTCTGTACAGGTGGAAAAGAAGGCGTCATTGCAACAAGCAACAGCTTCGGAAAAGCATTGGTGGTTTGCACCGATGAAGAAGGCATGATTGTTCAAGATACCCTTGAAATTGTTGCTAAAAAAGAAAAAGTCGCTTAATGTGTCAAAGATATGCATTATTCAATAAGATAGTAATTACACTGACTTATCCGTTAATTACTTAGATGAATAATATTCTTTACTCAATCACATTGAGATAACCTATATTGAAAAAAGATCTAATTGCTTCTGACAGAGAATTCTCTAACTCATTAAGCCTTAGATCTTTTTTATATTCATTCAACAGATATTCACCATTTTATAAATTTACTATTTTATGAAGAGTATCTAACTAGATTTCCCGATACTTTTCACTCATTAAGGAGTTTTACTTCATGAAAACATTATTTGTTGCACCTACTGGAGATATTCAAAGCTTAAGCTCAATCTCTCTTGCGCTCGTGGAAGCACTCAATGCCGCAGGAATTAAAACCGGATTCGTTCGCCCTATCGGCAAAGATAATAATCGCTCTGAACAGCTCTATCGTGAACTCTTTAATGATGAAACCCCTTCTCCCATTTTAGAAGGTTCTGTAAATCAAGCCATTCGAAGCAATCAATATGATGAGCTTCTCGAAGATATCGTTGGCAAAGTGAATGAAGCTTCCAAAAATTATGATGTCGTTGTGGTGGAAGGTTTAACCTACGACAGCAGCCGCCCTTTTACCCATGATTTAAATGCCGATATCGCAAGATCCCTCTGCGCTGGCGTTGTATTTGCCGGCAATTCCCTTGCGAATACGCCGGAAGAAGTTGCGGCACATTTTGATCTCAATGCTTATGTCTATAGCGAAGCGCATATCTGGCTTGCCGGTTACATTATCAATCATGTGGAACATCCTGAAGCCATTGCGAAAACCATCACATTCTGCCAAACAGATTTCTGCAAATCGCTAGAAGTAATTGGCGTCATTCCTGAGAATAAACATATTCACGATGATTTAGAAGCGATTCGCTTTATCGCAAAACATTTAGACGTCAAACGTTTAGTTGCGGAATTAAAACAGCCGGCATCGAATAGAATGCCACCTTCTGCTTTCCGCTATAAACTCATCAAAAGCGCACAAGCTGCCGATCGTAGAATCGTGTTGCCAGAAGGTGAAGAGCCAAGAACCTTACGAGCAGCGACGATTTGTGCAGAGCGTGGTATTGCACGTTGCGTGCTTCTTGGAAATCCCGACACCATTCAAAAAGTAGCCGCAGAAAACAACATTATTATTCCTGATCACGGCATTGAGATTATTAATCCTGTAGATATTGCCGAGCAATATGTGGCGCCATTTCTAGAGCGCAGACAACATCGCGGCGCAACGGAAGAATCCGCTCGTGAAGCGCTTAAAGATAGCGTCGTTGTAGGAACTATGATGCTTGCCGTTGGCGATGTCGATGGTTTAGTTTCAGGCGCCGTTCATACAACTGCCGATACGATTCGCCCGGCATTTCAGCTCATTGGCACCGATAAAAACTCCAAATTAGTATCGAGTATCTTCTTTATGCTCATGAAAGATCAGGTGCATATTTACGGAGATTGCGCTGTAAATCCAACACCAACACCGGAACAGCTGGCAGATATTGCCATTCAATCGGCAGAATCTGCAAAAACCTTCGGCATTGAGCCAAGAGTGGCAATGCTCTCATATTCCACAGGCACTTCCGGCGCCGGCGAAGAAGTGGAAAAAGTAGCCAAAGCAACCGAGATTGCAAGAGAGAAAGATCCCACTCTTCTCATTGATGGCCCGCTTCAATTTGATGCGGCAAGCGTGCTGAGCGTTGGAAAGCAAAAAGCACCAAATAGCCCTGTTGCAGGACGTGCAACAGTCTTTATCTTCCCTGACTTAAACACCGGAAACATAACCTACAAAGCCGTTCAACGTAGCGCAAATGTGGTCTGTATTGGGCCGATGCTGCAAGGTTTAGCAAAACCTGTGAACGATCTTTCTCGTGGTGCTTTAGTTGATGATATCGTCTATACCATCGCCATTACCGCACTGCAAGGTACAACTCAATCTTAGTTCTAAAAATACTAAAACGTAATCTATAGATTTCATCAATCATAGAACTCCGTTATACCGTTAATTAATCCCAGCATATCTTAATCAGTATCGACATATGCTGGGATTTTTTATGCTTAACAAAAACCCCAAAGTAATCCAAATCATAAAACCTTCAAGTAACACATCAAAATCAGTAGATATAACTTCATATTAATTATAATATTATCTATTAATATATGATAATGTTTTTATTTATAAATATTGATGAATAGCGGAAGGGATATATGACTAACTCTATTGGTATTGGGAATGAATTATTAAAAGCTGTAGAAATAGAAGTATTACCGGCTTTAGGTTGCACTGAACCTATCTCTCTAGCATTGGCCTCTGCCATCGCTGCATCTTATACGACCAATGATATTCAGCGCATTAAAGCTAGGGTTTCCCCCAACCTCATGAAAAATGGCATGGGAGTTACTGTACCCGGAACAGGAATGATTGGACTTCCCATCGCCGCAGCCGTGGGGGCACTTGGGGGAGATCCAGAAGGAGGCCTTCAAGTCTTATCTTCATTAACACCAGAAGCGGTATCTCTAGCAAAACAATTTCTAGAAGAAGATAAAGTTTCTGTCACTATGGCCGCTGTCCCTAACATTTTATACGCCGAAAGTACTGTCTTTGCAGGTGAAGATCAGATTCAAGTTAAAATCGCTGATGGTCATACTAACGTGATTTCAATTAAAAAAAATGATGAAATTATTTTTGAATCAAAGGATAACGATCATAAAAAATCAAAAAAACAATACTCTTTAAAAGATATTACAGCGAAAGATATTTATGAATTTGCGACTCATATTCCTTTTAAGGATATTCAATTTATCTTAGCAGCAGACACGATTAATACAGCCTTATCCGAAGAAGGTCTTAAAAATAATTATGGGCACCACATTGGTGCAACTCTTCAGAAGCAGGTTGATAAAGGCTTTTTAAGCAATGATCTCTTAACTCAAATCCTCATAAGATCAACAGCAGCATCTGATGCCAGAATGGGAGGCGCCACTCTTCCGGCAATGAGTAATTCCGGATCTGGAAATCAAGGGATTACAGCAACTATGCCTGTAGTGGTCGTCGCAGATTTTATGAATGCAAGTGATGAAGAGAGAGCTAGAGCCCTTATTTTATCTCACGCAATGGCGATCTATATTCACAATAAACTACCCAGACTTTCTGCTCTATGCGCTGTCACGACAGCAGCGATGGGAGCGGCGGCGGGAATGGCGTGGCTACTAGGAGATAAAAAATACGAACCTATAAGCATGGCAATGTCCAACATGGTTGGAGATTTAGCGGGGATTATCTGTGATGGCGCTGCGAATAGTTGCGCAATGAAAGTATCCACTTCTGTAGGATCTGCCTTTAAATCTGTCCTTATGGCGCTCGATAATGTGCAAGTTACCGGCAGTGAAGGCATTGTTTGCGATGATGTTGATCAATCAATCGATAATCTATGCGCATTAGCTAATGACAGCATGAAGGGAGTAGATGATCAAATCATTAACCTCATGATCAATAAAAAGTAAATAGATGTATATGGTGGTATATGGCGATATTAGCGAACAACTAATATTAATAGTAAATAACTTTGGAGTATAACTATGGAAAATGCGAGTTCAGGACAAATATTTTCTGGTATATTTTTTGAGAAATTCATTTCAATTACCCATTATCAAACACTCATTGCAATTTTTGCCTTAATTGTCTGCTTTTTTATTCTAAAAAAAATACAAAATAAAAAAGTAAGCTTTTCTATGCGCATGCTTGTAGGTTTGATTCTTGGTGCGCTATTAGGTCTTGGAATACAATTAATTGCAGGATTCCCTGATTCTTCTAATCTCTGGATGCAAGAAACATCCGTATGGTTCGGCTTATTTGGTCGGGCATTTATCTCTTTCATTCGTATGCTAGTTATACCTTTAATATTCGTATCAATTGTTAAAGTTATTTTAGATTTTGCCGGCAAAGAAGATCTTCCAAAGATTGCGGTTAGAGGGATCTTTTGGTTACTTTTTACAACGGGAATCGCTTGTGTCTTAGGAATCATTCTCGCGAACCTTTTTGGATTAGGCGCTAAAGAAATTGATGTTGCTATTACAGCCGATGTCAAACAGTATCGAAACTTAGTAGACACCCTTGTGAATTTAATACCGAGCAATATCATTACTTCCATGATGCATGAAAATATCGTGGGATTAGTCATTTTCTCAGCCTTATTAGGGATTGCAGCTAATCGCATGGAAAAAAGACATCCTGAAGTGATTGGCTCATTCAAATCACTCATCCAAGGCTTGTATCAAATCGTCATGTCTATCGCAATGACAATCATTAAATATATGCCCTATGCCGTTGTCGCACTTCTTGCTAGAACTATTGTGTCTAATGGAATACCGGCGATACTAGAAGCTTCTAGTTTTGTAGCTGCAATTTATGTGGCAGCTGCTTTAATGATGATTATCCATATCATTATTGTTATGGTTCACGGCGTATCGCCAAAGATGTATATCTCTAAATCTTTAGGCGTTTGGTTGATGGCTTTCACAAGCCGTTCATCTGTAGGGACGTTACCAATGACTATTTCAACATTAACAACCCGCATGGGAGTCAATAATGGAACCGCCAATCTTATCGGTTCTTTAGGAAGCACAATAGGAATGAATGGTTGTGCCGGATTCTTCCCCGCTCTTCTCGCTGTTATGGTTGCAAATATGGTGGGTATCGAAACAGATTTAAGTTTTTATATCATGCTAGTCATCGTAGTTATCATTGGATCCATCGGTATTGCCGGCATTCCTGGAACAGCAACAGTTGCCGCAACCATTGTTTTATCCGGAATGGGAATGGCTGAATTTTTCCCGCTAATTGGAATGGTATTAGCAATTGATCCGATCATCGATATGGCTCGTACACTTGCGAATGTTTCTGGAACCATGGCTTCAGCAGTTGCTACTGATAGAGAAATGGGAACGATGGATATGAAAGTCTTTAATGACCCAAATGCAACGTTAGATGACAGCTCTGTGGATGTATAACTTTCAGTAAGTTAAATAGCCTATTTATTTTTAATATAGGCTATTTTTTTGATAAAAAAAGGATAGATCATGCATTATTTAATTTTAGGGGCAAATGCCGCTGGCTTATCAGCAGCTGTCAGAATTCTAAAGTCAGACCCCGATGCATCCATTACGATTTTAGAAAAAAATGATGTCGTATCATTTGGAGCTTGTGGCATTCCTTACTATATTTCTGGTGAGTTTACGGAAATAGAACGAATGACAGCTAGACCTTTTGAAGATTTTATTCAAATGGGAATAGATATTAAACTATTTCACGAAGCAATTGATTTAGACGAGAATCTTAAAAAAGTAACGGCGAAAAATATTAAAAACCAGACGGAAACCCCTTTTTTCTATGATAAATTATTAATTACCACAGGTGCATCTCCCATTATTCCTCCGATAAAGGGCATTCATTCAAACAATGTTTATACGATGCATTCAAAATACGATGCGATAACTATTGCAAAAGAAATGGAAACGGCTGAAAACATCATTGTGATTGGTGGAGGTTTTATTGGGGTTGAAGCCGCTGAAGCATTCAAAGAGAAGAAAAAAAATGTCACCTTAATTGAATACTCTAAAAGAATATTAGAAAAAATATTTGATGAGGAAATTACCACTCTACTTGAAGAAGAACTTTACCGTAATGGCGTCAATCTCAATGTCAATGAGCGCGTTTCTGAAATAATAGACAACGATGATAATACAAGCACGGTGATTACAGATCACGGAGAATACTCTGCGGACTTGATCCTTCTTGCGACAGGATTCAAACCTAATACCGATTTTTTAAAAAATAGCGCCATCCAACTTTCACCCCAAAATGCCATTATTATTGATGAGTTATGTCAAACTAACGTTGCTGATATTTATGCTGCCGGCGATTGCGCAACAGTAAAGCATAGAATCTCAGGAGATCAATATCTGCCACTTGCAACAACCGCTAATAAGCTAGGAAGATTAGTCGGAAGCACAATAACGGGAGATTCTAAGGAGTTTATTGGAACATTGGGATCAAGCGGTATTCGTGTATTCAACTTAGAGGCAGGTCGTACCGGCATCAGTGAGAAAGATGCTCAAGAACTAGGTATTCACTATAATACCGTTTTTATCAAAGATAAAAACCATTCCGATTATGTTCCATCCCAATCAGATATGTGGGTAAAGTTAATATACAATCAAGACAATAAAGTTCTCTTAGGCGCTCAAGTATGTGGTTCATACTTAGGAGGAGCTGTTCATCGAGTGGATGCTTTAGCCGTTGCAATATATAGCCAGCTTACTGTTGAAGAGCTAGGATTCATGGACTTTATATATGCGCCTCCTTTTGCAAGAACTTGGAATATTTTAAATATTGCCGGAAATGTTGCAAAATAATTTACCAGAACTGTATTTATCTGGCAGATTCAAATACGAAGTGCGACAAGTACGTTTTTGACCAAATACTCATAAGGTGTTAAATATCCTAACACCTTTCTAGGTCTATTATTTAGTAGATCTTCCACATATTGAACTGCTTGCGTATC
>NZ_JBTXLY010000008.1:0-131458 GCF_054871845.1 Ignatzschineria sp. LJL83 | reverse complement strand
AGCGCTATGGTACCACCTGATCCCATCCCGAACTCAGAAGTGAAACGTAGCTGCGCCGATGGTAGTGTGGGAGATCCCATGTGAGAGTAGGTCACCCCCAGGGTTTAATTTGAGAAGCCTCTAGTTCGAACGGACTAGAGGCTTTTTCTTTGCCGGAAGGAAAAGTGGAAAAGGTAAAACTCAAGAATAAGGTTATGGAGGAAAAGAAATAAAAAGTAGAGATAAGAGTAGGGTTAGCGAACTTGATTTATAGAGGTCATATTTTGAAATAAATATTGGTCTGTTAGTAATGATGAAGTAAGTATCGCTTTTAAACCGAGAGTCTTATTCCTACATATTATGAATTCCAAAATCATGGCTAAAAGATTTATTTCATATAGCAGGCATTTAGGGGGATATAAGTATCCGTGCCAAACGATTATTAGACTCCCCTTGTTTTGCAAAAAAACTTTCTTAAGCTGATACTTCCTAAAAAGGATCAATATTGTGAATGCAGGCGCTGAAATGGAGATCTAAGAGATATATGATAGAATCTCGGCTGAATATATAGATGGATGATTCGATTGTCATTATTACTGATTCTTTTTATGAAAAGCTTCTTGCTAATAAGGATATGAAATCTTATTCTAACTTATTAATATTATTATAAGAGTTAGGAGAGTTTTATGAATAGAGACAATTTTAAAGAGGTTGTTGAAGCGACATTGGATAATATTCAACAAGGAGGAAGACCTTTTGGAGCTTCTGTTGTGAAAGATGGCAAAGTTGTAGCAACAGCCGTGAATACAATGCTTCATGATCTTGATCCTACTGCGCATGCGGAAATGTCGGCGATTCGTAAAGCGGCAAAGGTATTAGGAACGGTAGATCTTTCGGGATGTGTGATTTATGCAAGTGGAGAGCCTTGCCCAATGTGCCAAGCGGCGATGTATATGGCAGGAATTCGAGAAGCGTATTATATTTTTTCCAATGAAGATGGTGCACCATACAATCTATCTACGGCAATAATTGCAGACGAGATGAGAAAAATGCCGGAAGAGCGAACGGGTTTTACCTTTCAGCAAGTATTAGTAGAGGAGAGAGAAAAATATCCGCATCTTTACCAAGTTTGGAGCGAAAGAGAGTAGGGAACTACTAAAAGCTTTATTAATCGGCAATCTGTGAATATACTTAGGAAGAACAAAGAATGCCGGTAATTTTAAAGAGATGCGTTTTAAAGAGAGATTTTCGAGCATTTTCAGAATTGTTTTAAAAAGTATCTTTAAACAGGCATCTTTAAATATTTGAAACCATAAAAAACCCGCAATAGAGAGTTATTGCGGGTTTTTGTTGATAAAATTTTATCTATTTTAGATGAAAATATTAAGCGTTAAGTGCTCTTGTTAAGATCTCAAGACCTTTGTTAAGCTCTTCATCAGTAATTGTTAATGGTGCTAAGAAACGAACAACGTTGCTATTGATTCCTGCAGAGATTAACAAAAGACCATTTGCGTTTGCGTAGTCTGTAATTCTTGATGTTCTTTCTGCATCTGGTTCACGAGTTTTAGGATCTTTTACGATCTCAGCTGCAACCATTGCACCTAAACGGCGGATATCACCGATGTAAGCGTGAGTTTTTTGTTGCTCTTCAAGATAGTTTTGAAGTGTTGCACCAAGTTTTTCAGCTTTTTCGTTAAGGTTTTCTTCTTCAACGATATCCATAACTGCAAGCGCAGCTGCACATGCAAGTGGGCTACCTGAGAACGTTCCACCAAGTTCACCTGGGTTTGGTGCGTTTACGATTTCCGCACGACCAACTACCGCACTTAAAGGAATCCCTGCCGCTAATGATTTTGAAGTAGTCATTAAGTCAGGAACGATTCCGAAATGTTCCATTGCAAAAAGTTTACCTGTACGTGAGAAACCTGCTTGGATTTCGTCAGCTACGAAAACGATGCCGTTTGCTTGACAAAAATCATATACGTGTTGAACGAAACGTTGTGCAGGAACGATGAAACCACCTTCACCTTGAACTGGTTCCATTACGATGCAAGCTGTTGTTTCAGCAGATGCAGTTGCTTTGAAGAACTCGTCAAAACGTGCAATTGTATCATCGATGTACTCATCTTCAGTCATGTGAGCAGGACGTTGATAGCTGTATGGGAATGGTGCTTGGTAGATATCAGAAGCAAAAGGACCGAAACCTACTTTGTATGGTTTAACTTTACTTGTCATACCCATTGTAAGGTTTGTACGACCGTGGAATGCACGGTAGAACGATACAACGCCTGGACGACCTGTGAATTTACGCGCAATTTTTACCGCATTTTCTACAGCTTCAGCACCTGTGTTGAAAAGGATCGCTTTCTTGTCGTGGTCACCGTCTGTGATTTCGCAAAGACGCTTACAAACTTCAAGGTAGCTTTCATACATCATGACGTTGAAACCAGGATGCGTGTAATGATCTAATTGTGCTTTAACTGCTTCAACAACTTTAGGATGACTATGACCAACGTTCATTACGCCAATCGCACCTGCAAAATCGATGAACTCTTCACCTTTTTCAGTTGTGATTGTTGCATTTTTCGCAGAAGTCGCAATGTTTAAGTTACCGTTACTAACACCACGAGCTACGTATTTATTGCGTATATCTTGAAGTTGTTCCGTTGTGTATGCCATTTTTAATTCCTTATCTTAAAAGATTTTTTGGTGAAAATTGAAAAAAGATATTTTACTTGTCGCCTTTTTTACGATTGATTTATATCAATAAAACTGTAAAGAGGGCGGTAGAAAGGATAAAACCTTGCGATTTTATCCTTTAAATTAGATTAAAAATTTAGATTAAATTTTAAATGCTTATTTGCTCATGCTTGCAGCTTTGTAAGCTTGTGCTTGCGCTGGGTTTTTATGCATGAAGAGGAAGTATGCACCGATTAAATACCAACCTAATACAAGGCTCCACTCAATTGGGAAGCTTAATTCTGCCGGCATTCCTGGTAAGTAGAGTGATAAGAAACCAATACTTAAAATTACTGCTAACCAACCAATTGTTTTCGGCCATTTCACTGCATAAGGGCGCTCTAAATTTGGCTCAATTTTACGAAGTTGTAAGAATGCGAGCGTTACAACGAGGTACCCTAAAACAACACCGATACTTCCTGCATTTACTAACCAGTTCAACGCTTGACGACCTAATAATGGTGCTAAGAACGCTAATACTGTTAAGAAGATAATCGCATTGGATGGTGTTTCATATTTTGGATGCATTTTTGCAAACCATGCAGGTAACATTCCACGAATTGCCATTGCGTACATGATACGGCTTCCACCGATTACAAATGCGTTCCAGCTTGTGATAATACCTGCGATACCGCCCACAACTAATACTTTACCTAAGAATTGGCTATTGAAGAGATTAGCCATTGCATCCGCTGTTGCAAGTTTAGAAGTTGCAAGCTCTGAATGTGGTAAACCGATAGATACGCCGTAGATGATTAAAATGTAGAAGAGAAGTGCAGAAACGATTGCAATTACTAACATTTTACCAATAGATTTTGTTGCTTTTACTTCTGATGCGATTTGTGGGATTACGTCAAATCCAACGAACATGAAAGGAACCATGATTAAAACTTGCATCATGCCATCAAAACCGCCGTTGAAGTAAGGTTTCAAGTTTTCGCTGTCACCATATGCGCCGGCACCGAAAATGAGTAAGAAACCCACTGAAACGATCGCAATTGTAAATACTGTTTGGAAGATGGTTGCTGAACGAATACCGCGATAGTTCAAAGCACCTAAGAAAAGTGCACCTACTGAACCGATTAACGCCCATGTTAAGTAAACTTCTGAACCTGCAAGATTCCAAAGTCTTACTTTGTGCTCAAGCGGTGTTAAGTAGTCAATAACGGTTGGAAGTGCCACAGCTTCGAAAGCGATTACAGACATATAACCAAAAAGTACAGACCAACCTGCTAAGAATGAAAGAGGAGTATTGAATGCTCTTTGAACAAACGCAACACCGCCCCCAGTTTCTGGAATTGCAGTTGCAAGTTCAGCGTAGGTTAAACCAATAAGAATGATGAGTAAGCCACCGCCGGCAAATGCAATAGATGCACCTAAGAAACCTGCTGTTGCGACCCATTCGCCTGATAGGATTACCCAGCCCCAACCGAGCATGGCACCCATCGCTAAGAATAGGACATCCATAGATGATATTTTTTTATTCATAATTTCCCCCTTCACGGTTTGTAGTCGGTAGTGATGAGATCACTTTTTGTTGCTACAAAGTACGTGATTAGTTCCTTATTTTATATATATGAAGTTGTTAGAAGTTGTTATATAAATCCCTATTGACTGATATGTTGCATGCAATAGGGAGATAGATAGTTATTGCATAAGTGAAATCATTTTGCAACAAATAGCATTCATTCTATTTGTCTTGAAAGTGAGGATTTATGGAGGTTACAAAGGTAGTTTATAAATGAAATCTAAGGTTTAGATTAATCTAAGGAAGGATTAATTAGAAATGTTTTTGTGCTATTTTTTTATCAAAAAAGTCTTTTTAAATTGATAATTTATGTGTTTTCAAATGAATAAAGGTGAGTTTGAATTTTGATCAATAGATTAAGGGGTTGGTTCAATATATTAAAATATAATCTTTATGAGAATCGGTTTTAAAAAAGTGTCTTCATTCAAAATAATTTGAGCTGAAAAGTAAATTTTTAGTGAAAAAATTATAAAAAAGTTTCTCTGAAAATCGTGATCAAAGCTTCCATAAATCATTTTATTCGAAAGTATGAGAGATTTTTTAGGGTTTATAAATTCTTATGAAGGATTCTGAATTGGAGTTTTATAAGACATCAATAGATATCAATAAGGCATTAATCAGGCGTCATAAGCTCGATGTTGTTCAAAAGTGATTCATTTTACGCTTTATGATGATGAGAAATATTTTGGTGTTTTTAAGCGAATCTTTGAGGAGAATAAAAAGAAGATAAATGCTCAAAGCGCATCAATAAACATAAATAGAATCATTTTAGAATGTAAAAGTGCGTCAAAGAAGGTATAAAAGAAAGTTCTGATCAGCATCGAAAGAGAACGGAGATTATTTAAAGTATCTGCAGAGATGAATTTTTAGAAGTTATCTCTGCTATTCAATATTGTGAATCAATATGGCGAATCAATCGATGTGAATCAATCAATATTAATAAATAGGAGGAAGTTTTGAATTATCGTTGGATTTTAACCATCGCAACGTTGTTGCCGATGACATTCTATTATCTGCAATTAAATTTAGCGCCCAAAGCATTAGCGACCCATTTCGTGATGGGAATACCTGGGTCGATCTTTTGGGGTGTGGTGGTGATGTTTTGGGGCGTATTAATGGCGGTTCTATATGTGCTTTTTCAGCAGAAACTCACGAAACAGACATCACGGACTTCATGAGAAATGACGTGAGATGGAGAAGATGGATAGATCCTTGAATAAAATCATCAATCATCAATCATCGAACGAAAACACGGGTGAAAACATGAATAAAAACATGAATAAAAACCACCCAACGAGATTTCGGTGAAGGAATTACAAAAATGGGTTTGAAGGAAAGGCAGAGCAGTGATCTCTATTTTGAAAGAGGAATTAGCTATATTTTCCAACATTTCCCAATCTCTATATTTCTATATCGCTCCTTCTAGAAACCTATATAGATATATAGATGCATTCCGAGATACATTCCGAAGCATTTTTCATCTTCCCAAATATTTTTTAGAGTTTAGAGCCATTTTTATAGCTCTATTTCTATTTCGCATTGATTACTAAACATTGACTATGACGCATTCAACAAACAAAAATATTGCCCAATACTTTCTTGCAGGGCGCTCCATTGGTTCAACGCAAAATGCCTTAGCACTTGCCGGCGATTATCTCTCTGCGGCAGCTTTTTTGGGCTCTATTGCCATGTATTTCAGTCAAGGCATGGATTCCCTTTTTTATGCAGTGGCAACGCTCATCGGCTGGACGTTACTGCTTGTGCTCTTTTCCGATAAATTACGGCAAACAGAAGCCTTTACCTTTTCTGATGTGATTAATCGTGGATTTAATAGCCAGCGGTTAAAAGCGCTTAGTGCCACAACGAGCATTTTAATATCGCTCTTCTATCTATTAGTACAACTGATGGGCGCCGGCACATTACTGTCGCTCCTATTTGATGTGCCATATACATTATCACTACTTCTAATCGGCGCATTGACCGGCATTTTAGTATTGCTGGGCGGTATGAAAGCAACGACCATTGTACAGAGCGTGAAAGCGATTTTGCTCTTCCTATTTGCCGGCATTATGACCTTTTTAGTGCTACAATCTTTTGAATTTTCTCTTACGAATCTTTTTGTGCGAGTTGCCAGCTTATCGGGCTTTAATGCATTAATGCCAAGTCCGGCAATTAGCTCCGGCATTGAGCAGATTTCCCTGATTTTGGGATTAGTATTGGGGTTGCTTGGATTGCCACATATCTTAATGCGTTTCTTTACCGTAAAAGATGAAAAGACGGCGCTCTATTCCGCTGCCGGCACCACCTTCTTAATTGCGCTATTTTTTACGTTGAATCTGATCATTGGTTTCGGAGCATTTGTCTTACTAAACGGCGAAGTGCTAGAAGGCGGTAATAATATGGCGCTTCTGCATTTAGCGGAGTTATTAGGCGGATCGAGCTTTCAGTGGATTTTAGCGGTATTAGTATTTATTACCGTATTAGCAGTAATCGCCGGCTTAGTCATGGCGGCAAGTGCGAGTATTACTCATGATTTGATACCAATCTTAATGCCAAAACAGACCGGAAATCTCTTTATTGCCAGAGTTTCCATCATCGGCTTATTCCTTGCCGGCGTAGGTTTAGCGTATCTATTTAAAGGCGTGAACTTGGCGTTTCTCTTTGGAATTGCTTTCGCTTGGGTAGCAAGTGCGCACTTTCCGGTGATGTTTTGCCGATTTTACTTAAAAGGCTTTAATGAAAAAGGCGCGTTCTATTCTTTATTGATTGGTGCGCTTGGAAGCTTGATCTTCATTATTTCGAGTAACACTGTTTGGGTGAATATCTTTGGCTTTAGTGAATTGCATCCTTACCGTAGTCCAACGCTATTCATATTACCGCTGAGCTTCCTAACATTATGGTTCCTTCGGGATCGGAAAGTGGGCAAAGCTTAAACGAAATGCCGTATCATCGCCACCAAAGAAGCTATTTTTGGTGGCTTTTGCCGAAAGGGTTTGCAATCTTTCTTCCACTAATTTTGAGCTGTTTGGCTTTAATAACTCGGCATAGAGATGAAACCCACCTGTTGGAGCTTGGTATGTTAAAAGATCCGAAAGATTGTCATCTACCCAATGCTCTAATGATTTTGAACGTTTCGCGAGATCTTGTTGAAGTTTGAGTTCATGATCTTTGGAGTAATGTTGTAGATAAAATTCTGCCATAAATTGTGGTAAGGAACTTAAACCAGAATCGAGCTGTTGGCGAATATTGGCTAAATGCTCGGTAATTGCCGGCGGTGCAATCATCCAACCAATGCGAATCGATCTTCCTAAATATTTAGAAAGAGAGCTTAGATAAATCACATTATCATGCTGATCTTGCATTTTGATGGGTGAAATATTGAGATGATCTTCAAACTTAATCTGCGCATAAGCATCATCTTCAATAATGAGAATACGTTTTCGCTCACAATAATCTAACAGCGCTTTTTTACGCTGTGGAGAAATTACTTTGCCGGTGGGATTGTGGAAAATCGGATTAATAAAGATCATCTTGAGCGAATGTTTATGCACGAGTTCATCGAGCTTTTCGATCATAATGCCATCTCTATCCATGGGAATGCCGTAAATCCGAATGCCGAGCGCCTGAAAGATCGAGAGCGAATAGAAATAAGAAGGATTTTCAATGGCAACGGCATCGCCGGTTTTCAGTAAACCGAGCGCAATCAGTGAAATGGCTTGTTGCGTGCCGGAAGTGATCAGCACTTCATGTAAGTCTACTTGCCATTGATGACGATCTAAGAGATAAGATTGCACCGTTTGCCTTAATCTCTGTGTGCCTAAACGCGATGCACTATTTTCTTGTTCTGCTTCCAATAGTAATTGCCAATCAATCTCCGGCAATTGCAGATTTGGGTAAAGCTCTAACGGCAAATCCCCGTTGGTGAGATCAAAGGTTACCGGCGCTTCAAACGCTTTTTTCTCCGTTATCTGATTCCACTGCATTCTTGGCTCGGTGAATAATCCCCATTTTTGCGGATTAATAAAAGTGCCGGCACCAATTTTACGAATAATGATATTCCGCTCATGAAGCTCTTCCATCGCTCGAACGACGGTAGAACGATTCACATTGAAAAACTGGCTCAAATCTCTTTCAGATGGTAAACGCTCGCCGGGTTGTAATTTGCCGGTAAATGCGGCGGTTTCGATCACTTCAATGATCTGTTGATAGAGCGGTTTATTGAGATCTTTTTGCAGAGAGTAGAGCATAGTTCAAAAGTTTTATAGTAATAACAGTGGAAAGTTGAATTGAAATTGAATGAAATTTGATGTGATAAAAATCGATTTTCATCATGAACGTAACATTGTGAAAAGAGCAATAGTATTGCGTAGTACTTCATTAGTGTGCATCTATATAATATATACCCAATTTACGATATAGATAGATTGTCTATCCTTGCTAATCCTTTTTTGAAGAAAAAAATGGATGATAACTAATGAATATTAGATCTTTTCATGGCAATAAACCCCCATTTTTTTAAATATTTATCATGTGATCAGATTTTTTTATAAATTTTATCGCGATTTTTATAAAAACGGATGAAGAATTAGTGCTAATAGATGAATATGTTACCTTATTTTTGTTAATAAATATAAAGTGGATGGGTCTTTAATCATCCAAATGGCTCTTTTGAGGAAGAATAAGTGCGTGTATTGTTTCTTATTGAAGATTTTAGAAGAAGATTGCGCTTTTAATCAGGCTTTTTAGATCACTTTTTAGGATCTATTTAAGCAAGAATAGAAGCGTTTGAAAGTGGCAGTTTATGAAATGAAATTGTCACTTCAGTGAATTTCTCCCTTATTTAGTATGACAATTAATAATCCCAATTAGGAGCAGAACAAATGAGTAACTTTATCGAAATGCCAAAACGTGGCGTAATTATGGATGTTGTAAGCGTTGAAGAAGCAAAAATCGCGGAAGCAGCAGGTGCTTGTGCGGTAATGGCGCTTGAGCGTGTTCCTTCAGACATCCGTAAAGAAGGCGGCGTTGCAAGAACTACAGATCCAGCATTAATTGAAGCGATTCAAGCAGCGGTTTCTATTCCTGTAATGGCAAAAGTTCGTATTGGTCATATTGCTGAAGCAAGAATCTTAGAAGCATTAGAAGTTGATTACATCGATGAAAGTGAAGTATTAACGCCAGCAGATGATGTTTTCCATCTTCTTAAAAGCGATTACGAAGTACCATTCGTATGTGGTTGCCGTAACTTAGGTGAAGCACTTCGCCGTGTTGCTGAAGGTGCAAAAATGCTCCGTACAAAAGGTGAACCAGGAACAGGTAACATCGTAGAAGCAGTTCGTCACATGCGTGAAGTAAATGCACAAATTCGTCAATTAACAACAATGTCTGATGATGAATTAATGGTATTTGCACGTGATAACCAAGCACCTTACGAGCTTGTAAAACAAGTGAAAGAACTTGGTCGTTTACCAGTTGTAAACTATGCAGCAGGTGGCGTTGCAACTCCAGCTGATGCGGTATTAATGATGCTTTTAGGCGCAGACGGCGTATTTGTGGGTTCAGGTATTTTCAAATCTGAAAACCCAGAGAAATTTGCGCGTGCAATTGTAGAAGCAACTAAAAACTACGAAGATTTCAAATTACTTGCAGAACTTTCAAGAAACTTAGGTACGCCAATGCGTGGTCTTGAGATTTCAAAAATCGACGAAAGCGAAATCATGTCAGGTCGTTAATCAATGCTTGAGATTTGAATGAAGCCTGTTGAGAGAGCTTTGTTCAAATCACAGATCAAAAATGCCGAAGAGTTTTAGATTCTTCGGCATTTTTTATAGGGTGTTTTGATGATTCTAATTAAAGATCACACATTTCGGGAGCGAAAGAATGGATGCTTTTTACAATCGTGCGCCCGCAAATATCGCATTTTTAATTTAACGTGTTATTAGAATCCGTTGTGTTTTGTCCATCAAGTGTTGAAATCTCGCAGTTGTTATCTTGATTGCCGTAAACAACACATTCTTCAAGACGCTTTGCAGCATCAACACCTTGCGCGCATGCTGCAAGAAACGTAGAAGCAGTTAAGAGAAGTAGAATCTTTTTCATATTTCAATCCTTGAATATTAGTCAGCTATAAGTGGTGAATGTTGTAAATAATTATAAACTATAGCAGTAAATGATATCGAGATTCACTTTGAAAGTTGCTTTGAGAATTACTTTGAAAGTTCTATTATTCTATTTAAGCCAATTATTCTATGTTTTAGTTTTATATTTTGCGGATTTAGATTCATTGAAAAGACGGCTTAGAATCTTGATCTACTTGATAGCTATTTTGGTTTAAAATTCTAGTTCGAATTCTAGTTCTAATAACAGGATTAATATTGCTGGCGCATGATGTTCAGAAGAATGCAAGCATTCGACCCAGCGATGAATCAGCCTCTATTTGAAATGGATCGTTCTAAAATCGATATTATTACCGAATGAATTTTGATAGATTTTTATTATGTTCAACGTTTGTATTCAAAGTTTGTATTAAACTTATCTATTCGATTTTTTATTCAAATTTTATGAAACTCTTTTAACAAGTTCTCAATCTTTGATAATTTTCTCAAAGGAATTGAGGTAACTATAAAAACTGGAAAAATAGTATGAAAACAACGGTTAAAACGCCGGCAACATTATTTTTGGATCGCAAAAAGTTCGCTTATGAAGTCTTTGAATGTACCGGAGAAGTGGAAGGAACCGCTGAGTTTATGGCAAATTTCCTAAATGTACCGCTTCATGACATTATCAAAAGTATTGTGTTTATGGATGAGCGCAATAAAGGTTATATGGTGCTTCAGCACGGCGATTTAACGATTGATACAAAAATTCTACGCAAGGAATTAGGCGTTAAAAATGTACGCCCAGCGCCGTATGAATTTGCCCATAAATGGACAGGTTACGAATTTGGTGGAACGTCGCCATTTGGCATTAAAGCCAATATTCCGATTTTTGCCGAAAGCTCGATTTTTGACATGGAATCGTTCTACATCAATGGCGGAAAACGTGGCGTCAATATTAGAATCACGCCGGAACTTCTGAAAGCCATTGGCGTAAAGCCGATTGAAGTCACGAAGTAAGATTTTCTCTTGGATCCGAATAGATCTGTTTTCCCTTCTGTTTCCTTGAGTTTCTTGGGAATTTAAAGAGGATTATGAATGCGTTAGATATCGGTAAATAACAGATGTGTTTGGGTATGACGTCTTATATTTATTCTCGCTTTAGACTTTGCTCTTTGATTTCTCGTGATATAGTGATTTTTATCAAAATTTCATAACATCATGAAAATAAAAGCGCTTTATATCATTTTGAATCATGTGAGATGAAAGGATATTGGGAGCGTAGATAAGAATTCACAGATGACAAATCTTAGGAGGATTTATGAAGAGTTTACGAAAAACAGTGTTAAGTGTTGCGATGATTACGGCAATGGGATTAGTTTCCGTGAATGCCGCAGAAGTGCCGGCAGATGTCACGCTTCATAAAGAGCAAAAACTGGTGCGTAACAATGCTGCAGAACCACAATCATTAGATCCGCATAAAATAGAAGGAGTGCCGGAAGCGAATCTGGTACGAGATCAGTTTGAAGGGCTTGTGCGCATTGATGTGGATGGCGATATCGTTCCTGGCATTGCGGAATCTTGGGAGAATGATGATTACAAAGTTTGGCGTTTTAATTTACGTCAAAATGCAAAGTGGTCCAATGGAGATCCTGTCACGGCGCATGATTTTGTGTATGCTTGGAAACGCTTAGTAAATCCGGCAACGGCGTCGCCTTATGCGAGTTATTTGCAATATGCACATGTGGCAAATGTGGATGATATTGTGAATGGCAAAGCAGATGCTGAAACGCTTGGCGTTAAAGCATTGGATGATTATACGTTTGAAATTACGCTCAGTGAACCTGTGCCTTATATCGATAAGTTGGTGGGTCATACTTCTGTTGTACCGGTGCATCAAGCAACTGTTGAACAATATGGCAATCAATGGACCTCTCCGAAAACCTTTGTCAGCAATGGTGCCTATAAATTGAAAGATTGGGTTGTGAATGAGCGTATTGTTTTAGAGCGTAATCCTGAATATTGGGCGAATGATCAAACCGTTATTGATGAAGTAACTTTCTTGGCGATTACGTCAGAAGTGACGGATGTAAACCGCTATCGTAGTGGTGAGATTGATATGACGAATAATCAGCTTCCGACAGATCTGTTTGCGAGATTACAGCGAGATCTTCCTAATGAAGTGAAAATTTCTCCCTATTTGTGCACCTATTACTATGAGTTGAATAATCAGAAGGCACCGTTTAATGATCCGAAAGTGAGAGAAGCGGTAAAGCTCGCATTTAGCCAAGATATCATTGCTAATAAGGTCATTGCGCAAGGACAAATGCCAGCATTTGGTTTTACGCCACCGGCAACACAAGATATGCAAGCGATTGAGCCCGTATGGTTTAGTGAATGGACACAGAAAGAACGTAATGAACGAGCGAAACAGCTCCTTTCTGAAGCCGGATTTGATGCGAGAAATCCACTGAAATTCACGCTGTTATATAATACGAATGAATCTCATAAAAAAGTGGCAATTGCAGCTGCTTCTATCTTAAAACAGAATGCCGGCATTGAGGTGAATCTTGAAAATCAGGAATGGAAAACCTTCTTAGATAGTCGTCATCAAGGAAATTATCAAGCAGCAAGAGCGGGATGGTGCGCCGATTATGATGAGCCTTCTACATTCTTAAATATCATGCTTTCTACGAGTAGTAATAATACGTCACATTATAAGAGTGAGAAGTTTGATCAGGCGATGAGAAGTAGTATTACCGCAACAACGGAAGCAGATCGTATTAAAGCGTATCAAGATGCCGAGAGAATCATGGATGAAGAGAGCGCAATATTACCGATCTATTACTATGTCAGTCCTCGTTTAGTAAAACCGTATGTGGGCGGATATAGTGTGAAGAATCCAATGGGATATGCGGCAACGCAAGATCTCTATATTATTGAACATTAATATGAGCTTCATGGAATGTTAATGTGAAGTAGATATTGGAGTAAGATACTTTAAAGTTCAAAATATCTTCATATCTTCATATTTTCGAAATCAATTTGAAATAAATTCGAAATGAAATGTCATGAAAGGGCGCATCAGCGCTCTTTTTTATTGTTCTTTTTATTGTAAACGAATTCCTTGATTTGTAATAAAAAGAGAATGCTCCCAATTTTGATCCATTATCTCCTAACTTATTGAACATCCTCTTTCTGCAAACCTTTTTTGGCAGACGATGGGAAGATGATTAATGGAGCGGAGGTTAAAGGATGGAAGATGGAATTTACGATTGAAGAAATGCCGGCAGAATCATTGCATCAAAAATCTCTATTTCAAAAAAGAGGGAGGTTCCTGAAACAGATTTTGGGCGATCGGAAATCCATTCAAAGGATCATTCGCTGGCTTAAAAATGTTGTCGAGCATCTGCCAAGTGTGAGAAATCCCATCTTTTCTATTTTAAATAATGGAACAAAATTGTCAGCGAGGAGAGAGCTTGGGGTAGTGTTGGGAGTATTGCTAATGATTTTGCTGAGTCTGATAGGAAAGGATATTTGGCAAGCATCTATATATAAGAATCAGAATAGTTTTCTACAGCAGAAACTATTACAGAAAACGATAGAGAGAAGTACTGTGGGACAACAAACATCTCCCTTTGTCGATTTTTTACAACAAGCTTGGCTCAAAGAGAATGCCGGCAATATGCGTCAGCTGCTAACATTATTACCGGCATTAGGACGATATTTTGATGAGAGCGGAGAGAAGATGATATTGACGGCATTTCGGAAAGAATTGAAAGATCCCCATTTTTATATTGAGGGTACATCAATGCAATATGACGCTATATTTCGCTTGGAAGCATTCTTTATGGAAAATAGATGGAAATCTACTTTAACGTTAGATACAGATTCTAAGACAGCAGATTTCAAAACCTTTCAGCTGAAGGTATTGCCGGATTTCAGTGCTACTCATAGTATCGTCACGAAATAAGATTGATAAAATGAAGGCTGTTTTAAGAGAGTTACAAGCATTTACGAAAAGAGATCTGCAAGAGTATCGGTTGCAGGACTATTTTGCATTAAGTCGAGGTGCGCGTTGGTGTGTATTAAGTGTTGTCATGCCCTGTATGTTATTACTGCTCTTTTTTCTGTGGCGTTATGTTTGGGGAGCTGAATTGTTAGAAGCGCATATCGTACCTCAACAAAAAGTTGCACAACAGCTTCAAGCGATACAGAAAGAGATCGATAGTCATCAGCAGTTTGTAACGGTGGCGGAAGCTATAAACCTTTTGGATGTTGTGAATGACACATCTTTAGAAAAACAACCATTTTCAGAAGTAGATTTAATTCATCAAGTAGAAACACTATTGCTAGAAAGTGGATTAACACAATTAGCGCTTCGACCTCAAAAGAGGGAAGTTATTTTCCCGGGAAAAAGAGAACGGCAACGATCTGAAGATTTTCCTTTGCTACCCAGTGAATTAACCACATCTTTAATATCGATGAAGCCTATTGGGAGAAGTCATCAAGTATCGATCGAGAATATTTCAGATGCGCAAAAGGTGATAAATCTGGAGCTAGAGCTATCTATTTGTGGTCAATATTCGCAATTATTCTTGTTTTTGACGTTATTAGAGCAATTATCGCCGGTTTTTTATGTAGAGAGATTATCAGTAGTAGAAAAAGAGATCTCGTGTTCGGTGCAAGCTTTGGAGCGAGTGAATGCGTACAACTTAGTTTTACAGTTCTATGACCTCCCCACTTTGCATCATGCTTATCAGTTCTTTTTAGAAGGGGAAAAGTCATCCCTTGTTAGCGGGTTTCCGAGAACGATGACAGATATTCAGAACTATCTAAATTATTGGAACCCTCAGAGCCATCAGAGCCATAGTCTAGTCAATAATCCAGATGATTTATTTCAATCTTTACGAGTATTATTTCAGTCATTTACCACTGAGAAAGAAGCTATTAGCCCATTCGATATGGCGCCCAAAAGTGAGTCTGTTCATTCAGAGAATCTGTATCGTTGGCATATGGGAGAAATGTATCAAGGAATGCGTTTAGTCGGCATTGTCATGCAAGAGGTAAGACCTTTTGCCATCATTGAGCATCGAGATCGGCGTTGGGAGAAGGTCAGCGTAGGAGAGCATCATATTATTCGCATGAAATCTCACTATTTAGAGTTGCAGTTGCCAATTTTAGAAAATAAGCAGATACGTTAATCAAATACGTTAATGAGATATGTGAATAGAAACGTCGTCAGAAAAAGAGAGTTAAATGTGAATATAGAAAGGAAGAGTATTAGGTATGGTTCTTGGTATGCAAGTCTTGAAACGATCATAAGAAATAGCGTCATTGGTGTAACGGATGTTGTCACAATCCTGAGTGTGAAGAGAAAGTTGCGATTTCCATGTTCTGTAGGGCTATCTCTTTTTGCTAAGGTACTATTGCTGAGTATATTCATCATGGATATATCTTTTTCTATGGAACGAAATACGGCTGATCTTTCTAATCCCCTTCCAAACAGCTCGGTAGTGAGCTATGAGATAGATGATTCTCTGAGACAATCTTTAATCTCTTCTTCCTCAAACGGCAAGATGAGTTTTGCGTTTCATGATGTGAGTTTGACGTACTTAATGAAATTACTGGCATTTGAAAGTGGCCAAAATATTATGGTGCATCCTTCCGTTGAGCAAAAGCTTACATTAACGCTGTCTGATAAAAGCTTTGAAGAAGTACTTGATCTTGTTCTGCTCTATACCGGTTTGCATAAAATGATTCATCACGATGTAATTTTTATTACGAATGAGAAAGAATTTCATCGAATGGATAAGGGCGATCTAGTCACGGAGGTTGTTGCTTTAGATTATGCGGAAGCCGAAGAGTTACTAAGTATGCTAGAAAAGCATCGGTTTGACGGTGGTATTGAACGCACTTATCAAAGTTCTATCGGTGCAGATCAAAGACTCAATCAATTAGTGATTACAGATCAAAGGGCTGAAGTGATGAAGCTCAAGCAGGTTATCCGACAACTAGATCAGCCGGCAAAGCAAGTTGAGATCTCCGCATATATCGTTGCGGCATTTGATGATTTTGCAAAAGAGCTGGGCGTGAATTGGGGATTAAGCTATCAGAGTGGATCGCAGAATGTCGGGGGAAATATCTCTTCTGATCAAGCAGGCGCAGGAAATCTTGGAAGTTTAGGTTCGCTTACCTCTTTGGGCGTTTTACGTCCTAATTTTTCGATGGCTTATATGATTCTTGGAAAAGGATTGAATTTAGGATTGGAATTATCGGCGATGCAATCAGGCGGTCGCGGGGAAATTATCTCCAATCCTACGGTGCTCACAACGAGCCGGAAATCCGCTTATATTAAACAAGGAAGTGAAGTTGCTTATTCCACAAGTTCCAATGACGGCACGAATACCCAGTTTAAAGAAGCTGTGATGGAGCTGAATGTCACACCGCAAATTACACCGGATAATAAGATCATGATGGATATTTTTATCTCTAAAGATGAAATCGCAGGTTATACGGCAAACGGTGAGCCAATGATTGCAAAAAAGGAACTCAGTACTCAAGCGATCGTATCTCATGGAGAAACGATTATTTTGGGTGGCATTTATGAATATGAAAATATCGAAGGCTCTCAAGAAGTCCCATTTTTAAGTCAGCTTCCTTTTATTGGCGCTCTGTTTAAAAAAGAGACGACCCAAAGGCGAAAAGCGGAGCTCTTAATATTTATTCGACCACAGATAGTTGATACACTAATACGTTAATCGAGTTAACTCATTAATATCCTCATAGATAATTGAACTCAGATAGGAATGATCTATTAATAACTCATAAATGTTTTATTCAATGGCTCATTGATAAGACATTTATGAGTGGTTATTCATTAATCTAAGAGGTTAGTTTTGTGATGCTTGAATGTAAAATATAAAAATAATGTATTCAATGTGGGGAATAAAGTGTCTGAGGAAATTACAAATATCTTTTTAGTAGGGCCCATGGGTTCTGGAAAAACAACGGTAGGGAAGTTACTCGCTCAGGAATTGGCGTATCACTTTAAGGATAGCGATCATCAAATTGAAAAAATAACAGGCGTGACGATCCCTTATATTTTTGAGATGGAAGGGGAAGAAGGGTTTCGCGATCGTGAAGTCAAAATGATTGAGCAGTTATGTGATATGGAAGGAATTGTGCTTTCTACCGGCGGTGGCGTTGTTTTACGTGAAGAGAATCGAATTGCATTAGCTAAAAATGGCATCGTGATCTATTTGAATGTGCCACCGGCATCTCTTTATGAACGGGTTCGCTTTGATACACAACGTCCGCTTTTAAAAAATGATAATCCCCAAGCTGTATTAGAGAAGCTTTTTGATGTGCGTGATCCTTTGTATAGAGAAATTGCGGATTACATCATTTTTTCTGACAATATATCCCCGAAAGTAGTGGTTAGTGCTATCATAGACGGCATTATTGAAAATAAAACGCCGCTTCCTGAATGGCTTGTAGGAAATAGATAAAAATGAAAACTTTAACCGTAGATTTAGCCGACCGTTCGTACGATATTCTGATTGATAATAATCTCTTAGCTTCTAGACGATTTTCTGAAGAGTTCCCTCATGAGCAAAAACTCGTTCTGACCAATAATACGATTTATGCCCTGCATTCAGATCGTATTTTATCGTTAGTAGATGGTAATCGAGATCGAGTGGTCATTATCGAAGATGGGGAGCGATATAAAAATCTCGAATCTTTTGCGGAAGTACATACTCGCTTATTAGAGTTGGAGTTTAATCGCCGAAGCCTACTCATTGCTTTCGGTGGTGGTGTCATCGGAGATTTAGCTGGTTTTGTGGCAAGTACTTACCAGCGTGGAATTGAATTCATTCAAATCCCTACAACGTTATTATCGCAAGTTGATAGTTCTGTTGGCGGAAAAACAGGCGTGAACCATCCGCTCGGTAAGAATATGATCGGAACGTTTCATCAGCCTAAAAAAGTGTTGATCGATCTCTCAATCTTATCGACATTGCCACAGCGAGAATATATTAGCGGTTTAGCAGAAGTTCTAAAATATGGCTTTATTCAAGATGCGGAGTTTTTAGAATGGATGCGTATTCATTACGAAGCCATTTTAGCGAAAGATCCGGAAATTGTATCAGAGATGATCTATCGTTCATGTGCATGTAAAAAATGGATTGTCGATCAAGATGAGAGAGAGTCAGGTATTCGAGCAACCCTCAACCTTGGTCATACATTTGGTCATGCCATTGAAAAGTTAATGCAGTACCAAGGGATTTTGCACGGGGAAGCCGTTGCTATTGGCATGAATATGGCAGGTTACTTATCTTGCCGTATGGGCTTTATCAGTAAAAAAGATCAGTTATATATCACATCGTTATTAAATCTCTTTGATCTTCCATGTGAATCGCCTAAGTCATTTTCGCCACAGGAATTTTTGAACGTGATGCGTTTAGATAAGAAAAATGTGACGCAGAAAATTCGATTTGTATTGCTGGAAGCCATTGGTAAAGCAATCATTACTGATGATATTCCTGAAGAATACATTATTGAAGCAATAGAGTTCGGTACCCCATAATTATGCGAAAAGAAGATTTTTTTCGAGAGCTTCCTTGGTTAAAGCTTGGCCCAACTGAAGAAGTCATGCGAAAAATAAAACAGCATATTTTTTCTCATCGAGGAGATTTTTACGCGATTTATGGACCTGCGGGTTGTGGAAAAACGCGTTTTATGCAGGAGCTTAAAGCGCGGTTAGACAGCGATGACTTTGTGGTTGCGCATGAAGTAGTTGCGGGTAATAAGACGGTTTATCAGCAAGTTGCGAAAATTCTTGATACTAGCGAAGATGAAGCAGATATTATCGCGCGGTTAGAAGAGATTCCGCCTACAGGTCTGAAAATGGTATTGCTCGTAGATGATGCCGATGGCTTAACTAATGAGGAGCTCTCTTTTCTTTACCGCTTGAAAGAGCATGTGAACAAGAAATATCGCTCTCGACATCTAGTCATCGCACTCTTCATGGATTTAAATAATCAGGATATTTTTTCTAAAGAGTTACTGCTGAAGTCGAATAGCTTTACGATTGGCCCCATTAATTTGATTCAAGTAAAAGAGTTTGTGAATCATCTATATCAAGCACATGGTAAAGAATCGCCATATTCTATGGTGGAGCTAAAACGTTTACATGCATTCTCATATGGATATCCGGGCAGGGTTGCAAGACTCGTTGCACCGGACTTAGAGAGCCGATTTGAATTCAAACTGAAATATCTTCTACTAGGAATTGTATTATTAGGCGTGATTAGCACAGCGATTTGGTCGGCATTTCATTATCAGGATATTTTAGAATATTTTGATTCTGATGAAACTGAGCAGACAGAAGGATTACCGATTCCTCCCGCAAATGAGGAACCTATTACTACTTCGGATATTGTTGAAGATGCCGGTATTAATCCATATCAAGGCATTATCATTATGCAAGAAGGGGATTCTACGTTTAATCCTGATGCGCTATTAGATGATGTGATAGACGAGATATTAGATGAAGTAGAAGCGCCGAAAAATTAGTCGCGATACGTCAATAGTGATGATAGCAAAGACAAAAAACAGTAGAAAAAATGGTAGTAACAGTAACACTAGCAGTAAAATAGAACAAAATAGTAATTACATAAACACAATGATTAACCACAATTATTAAAAACGTTCATTACAGATGATCAATATATAAGGAACAATATGGTTTTACTTCGTTTACAGGATATTTCTTTAGCTTACGGCGCAAGACCACTTTTGAAAGAGGTGAGCTTTGCCATCTCTAAAGGCGAGAGAGTCTGCCTTGTTGGGCGAAATGGAGAAGGAAAATCATCATTACTTCGGGTAGTATCGAAAGAGGTATTGCCGGATGAAGGGGAAATTATTCAGAGTTCGGATCTTAAAATTGCCAAACTCGATCAAGAAATTCCTGAAAACTTAAGTGAAACAGTTTATGAAGTTGTCACAAGCGGTTTAAGTGCTGTGGGTGCGAAGCTTCAAGAGTATCATCAACTATTAGATGCCGGCGATGCCGTGGATTTAGATGCATTAGGCAGAGTGCAACAAGAGCTTGATCGCTTGGATGCTTGGACGATTGATTCAAGAGTTTCAGAGATTTTGACACGTTTAGAGCTTGATGGTAACAAGCGCATGAATGAACTTTCCGGCGGTTGGATTCGCAGGGTACTTTTGGCGCGTGTTTTAGTGAGTAATCCTGATCTTATTTTACTCGATGAACCGACGAACCATCTTGATATTGAGATGATTGAATGGTTAGAGAAAACTTTAGTGGATATCTATCAGGGCGCACTTCTATTTGTCTCCCATGACCGCCACTTCTTAGATAAAATTGCGACAAAAATTATTGAATTAGATCGTGGAAATCTCACAGAATATCCAGGATCGTATAGTGATTATCAAAAATTCAAAGCCATCGAAGTGCATAATGAAGAGATGGAAAATGCACTGTTTGATAAGCGTTTAGCGGAAGAGGAAGTATGGATTCGCCAAGGCATTAAAGCCCGTAGAACTCGTAATGAAGGACGTGTTCGTGCGCTGAAAGCAATGCGCAATGAACGAAGTGAGCGTATTGATCGACAAGGCAAAGTAACCCTTCATCACGAAGAAGCGAAAAAATCTGGTCGCCGAGTGATTTTAGCAGAAGATGTTTCTCTCTCTTTCGGCGATAAACCCTTAATTAAAGATTTTAACTTCACGTTAATGCGTGGAGATAAAGTGGGCATTATCGGGCCAAATGGTGCTGGAAAATCCACTTTAGTGAAAATTTTAATGGGCGATTTAGCGCCTGATAGCGGTGTTGTGGAACTCGGAACTCAGCTTGAAATTGCATACTTTGATCAGCTTCGTACAAAACTCGATCTTGAAAAAACAGTTATCGATAATGTGGGAGAAGGCAGTGACTTTATTGAGATTGATGGTAAGAAACGTCATGTGATTAGCTGGCTTCAAGACTTTATGTTTACGCCAGAACGTTCAAGAAGTCCTGTAAAATCGTTATCAGGAGGAGAGCGTAATCGTCTTCTCCTTGCAAAATTATTTGCGAAACCTTTTAACTTCTTAGTGATGGATGAACCGACGAATGATTTGGATATCGAAACTCTGGAGTTATTGGAAGAGTTGGTATCGAATTATGAAGGAACATTGTTGCTGATTTCCCATGATAGAGCGTTTTTAGATAGCGTTGTCACATCTGTTTTAGTCTTTGAAGAAAATGGAAAAGTGGAAGAATACATTGGTGGCTACAGTGATTGGCAAGAGCGAGTCCGCCAAAATACAACGAAAGAAGTAAAAAATTCTAAGGTAAAAGAGAGTCCTTCAAAAGCTGTGCCGGAAAAAAGTTCGCAAGTTGCGGTAGAAAAAAATACGAATAAGAAAAAGCTCAGTTACAATGAAGTTCGTGAATTAGAGAAGTTACCACAATTGATCAGTCAGTTAGAGGCAGAGATTGAAGCATTAGAAACATTGGTGCAATCCGCAGATTTCTATCAAACCGATCATGCGCATCAGACAGAAAAATTGACAGAATTGGCGGATAAAAACCAAAAGCTCGAAGAAAAATATGAGCGCTGGATGGAACTTGAGAATAATCAATAGAATTTTTTGTAAAAAAGGGTATGATTTACATCTATTCTTCTAGGAGAAAGAATTAAATGAAAAAAACAAGATATTTCATGATGTTAGGATTGGTTTTTTTAGCGGTAGGATGTTCTAAGTTTTCAATGCATCGTGTGGATGTATTTCAAGGAAACTATATCGAACAGCAACGATTAGAAAACTTGAAGCCTGGCATGACAAAATCAGAAGTCCAATTGCTCTTGGGAACGCCATTAATAGAAGATGTTTATGATCCTTCCATTTGGTATTACGTATTCTTCCACTCAAGTTCATCAGGTAGTGTGAAAGAAGCACGTCAAGTACGTCTACATTTTGATGCGCAAGGTCGTTATCAATATATTGATGGAGATATTGCAACGCCTGTGACAGTTGAAGATATTTCAATTGCGGAAATTGAGTAATCAACGTTGAATAATGAGATTAGGTTCTCTATTTAAGAGCGAGAATGATTCTCTCTATTTTGGAATCTCATGGAGATGATTTGAATAGAGTGAATCATTTTTTGTATGCTGATATTTCATGTTAGGCACAGATCTGTCGAGGATGAAGAGATGGTAGATCGCATAAATGTGCTTGCATGAGAGCGCTTTAATTGCGAGATTCGATCAATATTTCGTGAAAATGAAGTAAAGGGTTTCTGAGGGAGATAATTATCCAGATGAGTCATTTTAAAGTTTTATTAGCTTCGAGATCTCCTCGTCGCCGGGAATTGCTAGAGCAATTAGCAATAGATTATGAAACGGTAGATGTCGAGATCGATGAGTCAATAAAAGCACCGATTATGCCGGAGTTTTATGTAAAGCAGATGGCAGAACAGAAAGCGATAAAAGCCCTTAAAGACTTTGGCGCATTAGTCACAGATCGGCAATTACTCTTAACGGCAGATACGACACTGAGCATTGGCGGTAGGATTATCGGCAAGCCGAAAGATGAAGCAGACTTCATTCAGATTATGCATAGTTTATCGAACAAAACTCATACCGTATTCACGGCGCTGACATTGGTTGGGAAGCAAGATGGAAAAGATCGTTTTGTAACCATGCTGAGTGAAAGTGAAGTGACATTCTCTATTTTGCCAGAAGACTTCATCAAAAATTATTGGGCAAGTGGAGAACCTTGCGATAAAGCAGGGGGATATGCCGTTCAAGGAATGATGGCGGGATATATTCAGTCAATCAAAGGCAGTTATTCCGGCATTATGGGATTACCTCTTTTTGAGTTACGGAAAGCATTGGAAGAGTTTGACTATTTTCTGATGAATTAACAGAGATTGATAAATAATATGTGATACATTAATTTTCAATACTTTAAGCGAATATTTAAAATCAGTAATTTTAAAGCAAGACTTTAAAGCAAAACGTTAAAACAATACGTTAAATATTATAAAACAATAGATAATGATGACTCAGAGAGAGAATCTGTATTTGGTATCAATATGAATTCATTAGATGATAGAAAAAAAGTAGATGAATCTACGGCAATTGTAGAACAACCATCTTCCGAACAAGTAAAAGTAGAAAATGCCGATCAAGATGTTCCGGTGCAGGATTCAGACATTCCGACACTTTATAATGATGTTGTGATGAATGTGTCTGAAGTGGATGATGCAGAATTATCTCAAGATTCTGAGATGCCGGCTTTCACTGCAAATCAATTGCATACGCCATTTTCTGCAGACGGCGATTTTTCGGAATTTCCCGAGCTGAAAGCGGATAAAAAGATTACAGATGAAAGACAAGAGCCGGTATTACGAGATCATGATGCGTTAGAAGCGCCAGAATCTCGTTTTGTTGCAGTCGATAAAGATTCAGATGCGGAGAATGACGCCGTTAATGAGGAAGAGGAAGCTGTAGTTGTTCCTCCGAAAAAACAACGAAAAGGAAGCGCACTAGGTATGGGATGGTTTCAAGGATTTAATCTATTTATTTGTGGTCTGATCTTTGTGGGATTAGCACTATTTGCATACTTTATTTTTGGGGAAAAACCATTATATAGTGGCAAGCTTCCTAAATATGTCGTCATTGAAAATGAGGAATTAGGGGCAACAGCGGCCTTGAATCCTGCAATTCCAATGGAGGAGCGAAAAAGTTATATTTATGTTCCTAAAGTAAAACGTGAAGATACTTCAGCATTAGAAAAGCCCCATTTAGACAATCAAAATATTGCCGGAACTACGACAAAAATCGAAATGTATAGCGGTAATGAAGAGGCTGAAATTATTGAGACAACAGATAGTTCCGAAGCAGTAGAGCCGGCATTTGAGCTTTTCTCGATTGATCATAATGCTGACGGTGTTTCAGCAGAAGAGCTTGCGTTAGTGGATGGTTTTATTCTTCAGGCAGAGATTGCATTTATGCAGGGGAATTATGTGGGCGTTGATGAAATGGATGCCTATTTCTATTACCAACAAGTACTCGCATTAGATTCTAAAAATCGTACAGCATTGCAAGGATTAACTTCGATTGCAGATGTATATTATCGAAGTGCTTACGATGCGTTTAATTATGGGGATCTTGATGTCGCACAGCAATATCTTGCGATTGGTTTAGTGGTTCAGCCAAATCACAGATCTCTATTAGATTTGCAACAGCGCTTAGAGCAAGGGGCATTTGTGCCACAGAATAATAACAACGATTTTGGCGGATTTGAGTGGAATTAATGAAGGCATAATCAGTGAATGATTGCATATTACTGGTTGTATTAATCAATTGATGATGAAAAAAGAGATCCTAATCAGCGATCTCTTTTTTTTATGCTAAGCGGATTCAAACATTTGAACCCGCTATGACTCAGCCTCTATTTGATAATGGGATCCTCTTAAATGAATGTCATGATAGATATTGAAGGAATAAAACTTCGGGAATAAAAAAGCTTCTATCATTCTAGTCACACTAGATTTATCGATAGAAGCTTTGATTGTGAGGATCATTATTTACTTTGTCATGATCCTTAGAACATCCTATTAAGATGCCGGTTTGTCAGTTTCAATAAGAGCATCCACAAATTCTTCGGCATTGAACGGACGTAGATCATCAATGCTTTCGCCTACGCCGATAAAGCGAATCGGGATTTTGAGCTCTTCCGCAATCGCGAAGATAATCCCACCTTTCGCCGTACCATCTAATTTTGTGAAGGTAATGCCGGAAAGAGGAACAGTGCTATTAAATTGACGTGCTTGATTCAACGCATTTTGACCTGTTGAAGCATCTACAACTAGCATTACTTCATGCGGAGCGGTTTCATCATGGCGTTTTATGACACGATTAATTTTTCCAAGCTCCTGCATTAAGCCAGAATCGGTATGTAAACGGCCGGCAGTATCAGCAATGAGAATATCGATTTTTTTAGATTTTGCAGATTCCATTGCATCAAAAATTACAGATGCTGGATCAGCGCCTTCTTTCTGAGAAATAACAGCAATATTATTACGCTCGCCCCAAATCTCTAACTGTTCAACAGCCGCTGCTCTAAAAGTATCGCCGGCAGCAAGCATTACGGATTTTCCTTCTGCTTGGAATTTCTTCGCAAGTTTACCGATAGTTGTGGTTTTACCAACGCCATTCACGCCGATCATTAAAATGACATAAGGCTTATGGTTTGTATCAATCACTAATGGCTCAGAAACAGGCTCTAAAATATCCTTCATCTGTGTTTTTAATGCTGCAAATAAATCATCGACATTGGAGAGCGATTTTCGCGAAACAGAATCACGGATATTAGACAACATCTGATCGGTAACAGTAATCCCCACATCAGCCATTAATAGACGAGTTTCAAGTTCTTCGAGGATTTCTTCATTAATTTCTTTCTTACCCAGAAAAAGATCCGCAATCCCATCGGTTAAGTTACTGCGAGTTTTGCTGAGTTTGCTACTAAGCTTTGCAAAGAAGCCACTTTTTTTCTTTGGTTTCTCTTGCGTGACTTCTTGTTGAATTGCCGGTTCTACTTTATGAGAATCATCTTCACTATTTTCAGAAAGCGCTACAGTTTCAGGCGTTTCAGTTGGGGCAATAGAGTGATCTTGAGAAGTATCCGTTTCAGTAACGATTTTCTCAGTAGCTTCAATCTTTGATGCAACAGGCTCTTCAGATTCTTGAGTTGTGACCTCAGATTCAGAGCTAGATTCTACAGTTTCTTGGATAGAATCATCTTTCGATTGATCTTCCGCTGCTTTAATGTTTTTGGCTGCATCATTGGCAATCTCTTCGATAAAAGAGTGCTGAGGTTTAATTGCTTCATGATGTTCCGCATGCTCTTTCGTGCGTGAGAATGATTCATGAATTTCTTCAGCAATATCTTCTACAATCGATGTCGCGACATTTTTTGTTTCAACCGAAGATTGAGCTTCAGTTTGCTCTGATGTTTCAATGATTGTTGCAGGAATCGCTTGATCAATTTCTTGGGGTGCTTCTGGCGCTGATTGTTGTTCTGTAGATTCTACAGGTTTCTGTTCAACATCTTTTTTTCCACCAAATAATCTACCAAACCAACTTTTTTTCTTCTCAGCCATAACTTTTATCTTTTTAAATGAGGGATGATATTGAGGGTAAAATTCAAAGAATATTCTATCAGTTTCTTAGAATTTTTGCTCTTTGAGCGATGAAATAGGTCTATTCATATAGATGATGTTTTGATAATGACTAATTATTAGTAATATTGTAAATAGCACTTGTCAAAGTGAATTTAATGTTGCATTATGTCGACTGATTCTTTAGGCGTATAGCTCAGTTGGTTAGAGCGCCACCTTGACATGGTGGAGGTCGTTGGTTCGAATCCAATTACGCCTACCAAATTTTAGGGCCTTTAGCTCAGTTGGTTAGAGCTCTCGACTCATAATCGAGCGGTCGCTGGTTCGAGCCCAGCAAGGCCCACCAACCTAAAGGTCGAAACCCCACATATTTATGTGGGGTTTTTGTTATCTGTAATATATCTATCGGGATTTTGGGAAAGCCGGCTGTTCTTAGATGATTATTATGAATATTCTATGGCAGTAGAAAAATAGGGTAAATCATAAAATTCATTGGGAACTATGTTGATTAGTGTTGTGAAGAGCTTTGAGAGAAAATGGAATAGCTCCATAAACTTTTATTGGGAAGCCAAGATCTTTGCGTTTCAATATCTCAGAACCTAAATAGAGGTGTTCACTGTCTATTAATGTATTTTTATCAATAATTTTGAGAGAGTTGAAATCAACCGCGTTCAATTTTAAGTTATCAGGCAGGGCTATAAAGTTACCTTGATTTACTTCATAATATTTAGCCTGATTGTCAATGAAAAAGACATTTTCCCCATCAGTATAATAGTTGGTTAAATTAATTTGTTGAAATTGCTCAAAATTGATATTTTTTTTATCATGAAATATCGGAGCTTTATAGCCATATAATGCATTTTTATAGATATAGAGTTCATCGCTGACTTCTCTAAAATGGCTGATTTCTAAAGGTTCATAGGCCCTACTTTTTTGATTATAAATGTAAACATCCTCTGCATCATGTTCAAACAACTCACGTTTCCAATAGTGTTGGTAAAATTTTTGATCATTTTCTGCGTAATATAGTGGGCCTTTGCGCTTAATATCACAACCTTCTTCTCTGCAATCATTAATTTTATCAATATTATTCATAAAATAGAGTTTTTGATCACGCTCAAATAATATAGTGTGAGATGTGTTGATTACCATTTTAGGACGAATCTGATTTAACTTTAATTTATCGAGATCTACAGTTTCAGCAATTTTTTTCTTATCATAGTTATTATAGCGATCACCATTTTTTAGATAAGCCACGGGTCCGGAAATATTTTGTATGTCATGAATTGTATAAGGTAGCTTTAACATATTGCTGTAGGGCACATTTCTATAAAGGTTCTCATCGTAGAGCAGATAGCCATCAATTACTTTTGCAATGATTTCATCACCGCTATTATGAGCGAGCTGAGCATTGAAAGAACAGCATTTCTCAGGATCGTTGTACGTACCAAACCAATACAGCCCCTTTTTATCACTATAAAAATTCTTAGATATGTGTTTAAAGGTTGAAATGTCTAGGTTATATTCTGTGACATCCACAAACTTAGGATTACTTCTTGTGTCTTGCAATGCTAAAAAAATAGAATTGTTAGAGTCTTGCCATAGATATCGCTGAATTCGCTCCCATTCTTTGGGAATATTGAGCCAATATTCCTCACCGTCATATCTAAAAGGTCCAAAATAATAGATAGTATTTTGATCAAGATAGATGTTACCTACTTGTTCATGATCAGTATAGAGGATTTCTAATTGATCGTAGGAGAATGGAGGTAAAAGCTCTTTAAAGTTGGAGTGTGCGGATCCATAGGGTTTAAACTTTTCCACAAAAAAGATATATTCTGTTTTCCCATAGTCGATATTATCAACAGTAAAAAATTTGTGACCATCCCAATTAATCCCTCCAACCATACCTATTTTTCCAATGATTTTGCATCGTGGGTGAATGATATACTCTCTTAAATTGTAGAATTCTGGGGAGCTTTTATTCAATAGGTAACTGTTAATCAAATCATCTCTTTCTTCTTTTAAACACTCAGTGAGATCTATCGCTAAAGATGGTTGTAAAAAATAGCAGAAATAAAGGAGGATAAAAGCGAAAAAGGACAAATACTTGGAGCGTTGTTTTTGGTAATTGTTCATGACATTTAATTTTTATAGTTTGGAATAAATAATATAATGATCAATTTTACATCATTTAACTGGAAAGTTTTTGTTATATATACAATCGTTTGAGAAATAATACATTGATCTATCTTGAGGTCAGGTCAAGATGATTTATCAAGAATTAAAGTATCTATTTCATGTTGGAGTATATGTAGGACAGGGATAAGCTCTTGTGGCAATTGTTCCTGTCGAGCAGGCTTATGTTTTGCTAACTGTAGTGAAATTTAAATGAGTAAGGTGCGCAAGCAGCAACGAGTTCAATTGCTAATCGATAGTTTTTTAGATTATAAATTTAAAGGAAGAATCGAGAGCATCGCACCAGCAACGAACTTATCATTTTTACCAACCTCTCCCAGCAATGTTACTAGAAACTTTACACAAATCACACAAGGAGTGTCAGTAAAAATTGTTTTTGAAGATAATCAACTGGATTTTTATCGTCTAAGTATTGGAATGCCGGTAGTAGTGAGGATTAGTACTGATATGAGCCAAAAAATAGCCTTATATAAAATTATTTGAGCTTACTTGTAATCATTAAACGTTCCCACATTAAAATCATAATATTTCTCTAAAATTTGAATGGTGGCAGGTTGCTGCTGGATATTCACAAAATGCGCTTTTAAAGGTGCGCCGTAATCATCTAAGGATTGTAGATATTCATTCAGATCAGCGCTATTTTCGTATTGTGTGAAGAAGAGTAGAAGATCATGCGCTTGTTTCATCTCTTTTGAAATGCCGGCAATCTCTTCGGGATAAGCGAGAAGCGAGATTGTGTAGGTTTCCGGCGTATCTTCATCGGTGTGATATTCAAAAATCGTGATGATATTGCTGGCGCATTTTACGTGATGTTTTTTATGGAGGTTTTGAAATTGATCATCAATGGCTGTTGTTAGGCATTTTGTGAGATCTAGTGTATTAAACACACATTGATTCAGCATCTCTTTGATAAAGGGATTACTGAAAAGATGAGAGATCATGGGTTGAAACGAAGTATTGAGCATAAGATTTAGAATATCGATTGTAATTAGTTGATGAAATATCGGTTTCTGCGGTGCATATTAAATGCAGGCTTTGATTTTCAAAGTAAAAAAGATGCATGTAGGATAGCAGAATCAGGATTGAAATTAGGAATATCTAGGCTTGAGTGACGCCAATCATAATTTTCGTCACATAGTTATCTAAACCGTTCACACTTACCTCATCAAGCAGATATTCTTCAATGCTATCGCCGGTAATTTTGTAATTTTGATCAAATAGAAACGCTTTGATTTTAAGATATGTTTCGTGAATGTGCAGATAACTGCCTTTGTGATATGCCACAACGTAATCGCCAGCAGGGCGGATGTGCGTGGTTTCGATCAGCGTTGGATCATCAATGCGTAAGCAAAAATGTGTGTAATGTTGATAATCATTGCCGGCAATGGCTTCTTTCGGGAGTAATACGCCGATGGGATGTCCAAAATCAATCGCTTTTTCTTTGGCTTCATTCATGAAATTCATTAACAGTTTCGAGATAAATTTATCAGAATATTGCGTCACTTTTTGGCTTAAAACATATGAATATTTTGAACAGTGCTGAATTTCTATTAAGTCAAAATCAAGGCTGAGCGCATTTTTAATCTGAGATTTCTTATTGTGAATAATATGCTGAATGCGCTGCATTTTTCGGATTTTTTCCGCCATCATCGCTTCTTTTTCGGCAAGAAGGGCGATGGTTTTTTCCGGCGATTTAATCTCTAAAAAATGTTTAATCTCCGCAAGCGACATATCGATCTCTTTGAGCATTTCAATGACGGAAAAGATTTCCACTTGTTGAATGGAATAGTAACGATAGCCATTTGCGCGTTTATAATCCGGCTTGAGTAAGCCGATTTCATCATAATGGAAAATCGTCTGTTTTTTAACGCCACAAATTTCGGCAAATTCGCCGGTAGTAAAGTGTTTCATTGCGGAAAATCCTTGAGCGAAAAGCTAGAAGAATATTAGGAAAATATCAGAAAAAGCCGAATTTGAAGGACATGTTGGAAGAAAGATTGAAAGATATCCTTGACTATATGGTTACCAGATACTTTATCATATCCTCACCTTGAAACGAGTAGAGAAAGAGACGTAACTCATGACGGATAATCATTCATCCATAAAGACAATGAAGCCCACAGCGCTATTTATGAAGTATTTAATCCCCTCACTGCTAGGAATGCTGTTGATGTCGATTAATATTCTGGTCGATGGCTTATTTGTCAGCCACGGCTTAGGCGAGCAAGCGCTTGCGGCGGTCAATATCTCGATTCCAATCTATTCCATTATTTTATCCATCTCTTTGTGGATTGGAATGGGCGGTGCAACGCTCTATTCTATGGCGCTCGGCGAGGGAAATGTTCATAAAGCCAAAGCGATCTTTACGCAATCGGTGCTATTAACGCTGATTGTCACCGGCATTATTTTAGGCATTTGTTTGATCTTCGATCGGGAAGTGGCCTTTCTCTTTGGTGCCAATGAGCAGATTGTCGATTTAGTTTTAGAATATCTGCATGTATTATTGCTCTTTGGGATTTTATTTGTGATTGAAAATATCTTAAGTATTTTTATCCGAAATGATGGTAATCCAACCTTGGCAATGATGGGATTAATCGTCACTTCTGTCGTGAATATTATCCTAAATTATCTCTTTATTTTCGTGTTTGAATTTGGCTTAAAAGGCGTTGCTTACGCCATTGTGATTTCCGGAGTTGCCGGCATTGCCGTGTTATTAACGCATTTTTTGAATGTGAAAAAACAGCTCGGTATTACGAAGTCTTTTATTAAAGAATTAAATCTTGGGGGCATTTTAGCCATTGGTTTTCCGAGCTTTTTAGTGGAAGCTTCCGCGGCTTTAGTGGTAATTTTGTTTAATGTCACTTTCAATAAATTCATGGGCGATATTGGGCTTGCATCTTATGCCGTTGTCAATTATTTGCACATTGTATTTCTCATGCTCTTTATTGGCGTCGGCGCAGCATTACAGCCGATTACAAGTTATCTTTATGGCGCGATTCAATATGGCAGAATGGCAATATTCCTCAAACTTGCGTTGATTGCCGCCGGAGGATTAGGGATTTTCCTAACAATTTTTGGAATTGCCGGCGATCTTTTCTTAATCAAAGTCTTCGGCATTACCGATCCTGAAATTGTGGAATATACGGCAATTGGGATTCAATCCTTTTTCTTAGGATATCTCTTTTTAGGGATCAATATGGTATTGCTGGAGTTCTATCAATCCATTGCCAGAGTGCGCTATGCGGTGATGATTGTCGTCCTTCGAGTCGTCATTTTCTTTGTGCCACTCATCTTCTTATTACCGGCATTGTTCGGAGCGAATAGCATCTGGCTTGCATTTCCGGTCTCAGAAGCCGGCGCTGTTATCGTAGTATTGCTTGCTGTGAAGCTCCACTGGATTCGGTTGATCCCGAAAGAAAAGATAACTTCTGAAGCGATGGGAAGTTAGGTTTTGAGATAAGAAGTAGCAATAATATTTGATCTACAAAAAAATCCTGCACATTGGCAGGATTTTTTATGTCATATGTTACACAAGATATTATTACTTCTTATGTGAAAAGTAAGTTAATCAATGCGACAAGCTGTTCTAAAAACCATCTGATCATTGCTATTCCTTCTTATCAAATATAGATATTCATTGAATGGCCTCTATGTGGTTCAATGGCACATAAAGGTTCGAAAATTAGAATTTCAATCATATCCATATTGACCGCAATATTGAGATTGTCATCGCGGTGAAATCTAATATTATCATTCTATGTATATTGATAATATTATCAATAATAACAGCGCGTTATATTAAGAAATATTGATATATATTACTGTTTCTAGGATGCTGGCAGATGAGTAGTATTTAGGTCTGTTTTTTTATAAAGGCACGTTGTAAGGTATCAATTTCTCGTTCAATACTATGAAATCCCGGAATCTCTGGGATTTTTTTCGCTTCTTCAATTTCTGAAGCATTGGCAGAGTTTGCTAAGGTTTCAAAAAGATAGAGAAGAGAGGCAAGATTCTCTTCAGATAATTCCGGTCTTTCTGGCGATTCTGCGGCGCGTTCTAAGAGAAACGCGAGTTTTTCCATCGCATAAATAATGGGAAAGTAATATTCAATGAGCTCTGTTCTCTTTGGGATTTCTCCAATCGCCGCTTCATACAGTGCCGTAAGATTTGAGAGATTCGTGCGCATTTTGATAAGACGAGCTTTAATCTGCGCCGGCGTACTTGCCCGCTCTTTGGAGAAAAGGAGCAGAATCATTTGGGATTGATTGCGAAGCGTGCGCATTAAAATGCGAGGAATTCTCACGGAAGCGGAGCGTTTTCCCATCAAAATGACGCCAAATAATCCCATCGCACTACCAATTAAAACATCAATAATTCGGGCGCTGGAAAAGTGAAAGAAAGCAAATTCACTATTGGTAATGGCATTCACAATCAGAAGCGCAAGCGGCGTGATAAAAATCACGGCAAGCCCATAATTCTTCACAATGAGAAGTTCAATAGATGCCGTAAAAATGAGAATTAACAGCACAAAAATATAGCTCGAAGGCTCAAAATAGAGAATGGCGCTCGCAATTAAAATGCCGATAATGGTGCCGATGGAGCGTTGAAGCGCACGATGAAATGTGGCGATCATCGAAGTGCCGGACATGACGGCAACACAAGAGAGCGGAATCCAATACGATCTTGTAAAATCAAAGCTGTATGCCAAAAGAGCCGCAAGCGTTGTAATCACGCCAAAACGTAGTGCCGTTAGAAAGACCAATGAGTTACGATCTAGCGCATCGCCTAAAATATCTTTGAGCGTATCTCGATGTTGAAGCGAAATGGGTTTTAGTGATTCTGCCGGCAAAAGTAGGGTTTCTCGCATTTTTCGGAAATATCTTTGCAGTTGTGGATTTTCCGTTTTAGGAAGTTTGAGCGATGCTTCTAAAGATTCTAAATGCCGTAAATTTTTCGCAAGCGCCTGTTCAATCTGTTTGAGAAATGCAATGCATTCTGCCGAAGTATTGGCAGATTGTTCGGTATTAAACGTTTCATCTTGATTCATTAAATAGAGAAAATACTCATTGCCGGTAATGGCTAAGTGCAATAAACGCAGATAAGTCGGTGAAGGTTTCCACGGCAATTCGCCGGCAATTAAGGTATCAATAGTTTCTTTAAATGCAGCCATTGTTCGATATTTTTCTGTGGCGCATTGAGTGGTATCAAGATTTTCAGAAAACTTAATGAGCTGTTGATATGCGCGTTTTACCACTTGAATTTCAGGGCGATGGGGATTGATTAAGAATCCGCTCATGGCAACAAGCCAAGAAAAAGATGCGCCTAATGCGATTAATCCTGATCTCATGAATATTTCAGGAAGATCTGCTTCCGGCATATCGGCTGTAATGGCGAAGACTAATACAAAGAAAATTGAGGAGGGTCCCATAAATTTCAGGGCATTAAAGATAAAGAGCATGACCGCAGAAATTAATCCCATGATCAGCGCAATGGCAAGGGGATAAGGCGCGACAAGCGAGCCGAGTAGCGAGGCAATGACCATAGAAACAGCCACAAAAAAGAGTCTTTTGGAAAGATGCGCATAGGGTAAGCGAAATGCATAGAGATAGGTAAATCCGCCAATACCTGCCATTAATCCATCTTGGAATTGATTGAGCAAAATGCCGATTAAAATAGGAGCTGCCATCGAAATGCCGGCGCCAAGAGCGCGTTCCCAAGGACAGGAGCGGTTATTGACGGCGATGGCTTCTTTTAAAATATCCCAAATTTTTTCGGTTATGCTCATGAATCTTTTCTCTGCGATATGTTAGTGTTTTGAAAGATTGTTTATTGTACGTGATTTTGTAGTTTGATGAGCGCTGTTATCAGGTGTTTCATCTTTTATGAAGGCTTTAAGCGATGTAGCTAGTTTCTTTTGAAGTGCATGCTATGATTTCTTGAATACTAAAAAATGATCATAAAAATAACGATCAATAGCCTTATATAAATACTTATCAATATGCTTATCAAGATCACGATAAATATCATCATAAAGATCATGATAAGCAACCATTCGAGGAGGAAACCATGGTGACATTAGAGCTTGCGCAGATCAGTCTTAAAGATGGCGATATTGCCGGCAATCTGGCAAAAGTTGTGAAGATGATTCGGGAAGCGAAAACGGATAGCGATATTATCATCTTTCCCGAAACATGCTTTAGTGGATTTCCCACACATGAAAATGCCGGCGATTATGCGCAGAATATCAATGGTGAGATCGTGAAAACTCTTGAAAAAGAGGCGAAAGCAAAAGGAATTGCTATCCTTGCCGGCATTTGTGAAGTGGAAGATGGTCGCTATTATAATAGTGCTGTATTTATTGATCCGGAAAAAGGGCATTTGGCAACTTATCGTAAAACCCATATGTGGCTCATAGATCAAGGTCTGTTCATGCCGGGAGATCGTTTCATAAGCTTTGAATGGCGCGGAATTCGTTTAGGATTTTTGATCTGTTTTGATATTGAATATCCAGAATCGGGAAGAGCGAATGCGGAATTGGATGTGGATTTGCTCTTAGTTGTGAATGGCAATATGGATCCTTACAGCGAAACTCATCGAACGGCGATTAAGGCGAGAGCGCAAGAGAATCAATATTACGCGGCATTTGTCAATCGTGTAGGAATGGATAGTTTCGGGCATCAATTTGCCGGCGGAAGTTGTGTGGTTGATCCATTTGGCGAAACGCTCTGCGAAATGGGCAGGGAAGAGATGACGTTACAGATTCAAATTGATCCCTTAAAACGCCGAGAATATCAGAAACAATATCATTATCTACAAGAGCGAGCATTAAAACCGCAATATGAGATTGTGGAAGAAGATGGCACCTCGATTTTGAAGATTCCGCAGCGTTGATTTATAAGAAGAGATTCAACTTGCGGGCGAGAAGTTTAAAAAGATGTGCAAACATTCTCTCCCGCCGTAAATCAGCTTATATAATGTACATCAGCCAATTTTATATGGATGACAACAGGGGAATGAAACAGACTGCATTCTAAAAGTAGAATCCGGCATATAGGATAAAATAGTAAAATTTAGGAAATCGTTGAAAAAACACTCGAAAACCCAAGAAAGTCGGCGAGATGGAAATATATAAGCTATAATATTGCACAAATTTTTTATATGCGCGAAAAGGCTCGGATGCCAAATTTCGTATATTATTATTCAAATAGCAGATAGCATGAAGATGCTTATCGAAGGTGTTTCATGAAATTACTTCACGACAGAATTATCCACGATGGTTTAGCATTTGATGATGGCACATTGAAGGTTGATAGCTTTATCAATCATCAAATGGATCCCATTTTGATGAAATCCATTGCGGTGGAATTTGTTCGCCGTTTTGCCAATCTTCCTATTAATAAGATCGTTACGATTGAAGCAAGTGGTATTGCGCCGGCAATTATGTTGGGATATCTTTTAGAATTACCGGTTGTTTTTGTGAAGAAAAAAACCCCAAAAACAATGGAAAAGATGTATTTATCATCGGTTTACTCATTCACAAAAGATCGTACTTATGATGTGTGCGTGAGCGAAGAGTATCTTTCTAAAGATGATAATGTGCTCTTTATTGATGACTTCCTTGCAAATGGAAACGCGGCATTAGGTGTGAAATCGTTAATTGATCAAGCAGGTGCAACACTTTGCGGAATGGGCTTTATCATTGAAAAGAGCTTCCAAGAAGGTCATGAGCGCCTTGCAAATCTCGGAATTAATGTACAATCATTAGCAAGAATCGGTTCGCTTGCCGGCGGAAAAGTACAGTTTTTAGATTAATCTCACAAGCAGTGATATTCGGTGCGTAGAAGGAAATAGAGCGAACAGAATGAAGCTGTTGTGATTGAATCATATTTATAAACGATTTCTTAAAGTTGATGGAAATATAGGTTTCCGGAAGATGGATTAAGAAGTCGTTTTATCTTTTCTGAAAGATGAAAAAGTAAAAAGGGTGATCGATGGATATTTTGTTAGTTACGTTGAATGCGCGTTATTCTCATGCTTCATTAGGGCTTCGCTATTTGAAAGCGAATCTTCATGAGCTTGAAGATCGTGCGGAAATTTTGGAATTCACTATTCAGCAAAATAAAGAAGCGATGCTAGAAGAGATCTATCGCCGAAAGCCAAAAGTGGTGGGTTTTGGAATTTATATCTGGAATTTCATGGAAACCACATCGCTGATTAAAGATCTACGCGCTTTAATGCCGGAAGTGATTATTACCATTGGCGGTCCTGAAGTGTCCTATGAATATGAGGATATTGAAATTTATCCGCTTGTGGATTATCTCATTACCGGTTGGGGCGATGTTAGCTTTTATCAATTGATGGAATCGCTCTTAGTGCAACAAAAACCTTGGGAAACGAAGGTCATCAAAGGGATTGAGCCACCACTCGATGAGATTAAATTGCCATATTATCTCTATAATGAAGAGGACATTAAGCATCGAACGGTTTATATCGAAGCTTCTCGAGGTTGCCCGTTTAAGTGTGAGTTTTGTCTTTCGAGCTTAGATAAAACGGCGTGGCGTTTTCCTCAAGATGCGTTCTTGGCGGCAATGGATGATCTTTACGAGCGTGGACTTCGTCAATATAAATTTGTGGATCGAACGTTCAATTTGAAGAAAGATTTTACGCTCACGATTTTAAACTTCTTTTTAGATAAACTTGCGAAAAATCCGGAAGAAGCGCTCTTTTTACACTTTGAGCTCGTGCCGGACTATCTCTCGGATGAATTAAAAGAGAAGATTTTAGAATTCCCGGATGGCTCATTACAGTTTGAAATTGGGATTCAAACCCTGAATACGACAACGCAACATCTCATTTCTCGCAAAACCAATCTCACGCTTGCGAAAGAGAATATCTCCTGGTTATCAAAACATACGGATGTGCATCTGCATGTGGACTTAATTGTGGGCTTACCGGATGAAGATTTAGAAAGCTTTGCGGAGGGCTTTAATGAACTTTGGTCGTGGGAACCGCAAGAGATTCAAGTGGGGATTTTAAAACGCTTGAAAGGCGTGCCGATTATTCGTCATAGCACAGAATTTGCTTATAGCTTTAGTCAGGAACCGCCGTATTCCATTTTGAAGAATCGCCAAATGCCATTCTTTGAAGTGATGGAAATGGAACGCTTTGCAAAATTCTGGGATAACGTTGCAAACTCTGGAAGATTTAAAGAGAGCTTGCCGGCCATTTTGGGAGATTTACCGTTCCAAAATTTCAGAGCGTTAGCGGCATCTTTATCAGAGACTTTCGGGCGAGCTTACGGCATAGCACTTGATCGACTCTTTAAAGCAATCTTTGAATACTTAACAGAAGTGCGAGGACTTTCTGTTGAAACAGTCCGAGAAGTGATGCGAGAAGATTTCCTTCGTACCGGCATTAAAGGTTGGCCGAAATATCTCGGAGAAAGACCCGATGATCGACTATTTGGGCCTAAAGAAGACGGCAATGAAGCACTTCCGCAAAGACAAAGACAACATCGAGCACAGTAAATCAATTTCAGTTAGTAATTCTAAAAGGATTGATATAGCTGATGTGTGACTTGCAGAAGAAGGTATATATTTGAGCTAACTATATGTTAGCTTCTGTTTATATATAGTGGTTTTGGTCTGAAATTATAAAAAGCGCTGACATTGCTGTCGCAGGATTTTCAGAAGTATGCAAACATTCGACCCGGCGATGACTCAGCTTCTATTTTGCAATTGAATTTTCTTGAGCCAATTTAATGCTTAGTAAGCAGAAAGTAATAGAACGATAAAGTTATAAAAAATGCACTATCCAAATGGTAGTGCATTTTTGTATCAAGCTTATTGAGCTATTTTCCTATTCTATCAGAAACAAACTATCTCAATTTAATCGGTGCATTTTGATAGAGCATGGATTCATTCATACTTTTGAAAGGCAGTAATTGCCAGTTTTGATCTTCCGCTAAAGATTGCAATAATAGGGATTGTTCTGAATTCATTGTCGGCACGAAGATGCATGAACCTGTGCCGGTAATATAAGGATTCAACTTTAACTCATTCAGTGCATTCATGATGAGACGCATATGCGGATAGAGATGATAAATTGCCGGCAAGCAATCATTAATTGCACGGGAATCATCAAAATAATGATCCTCAAAAATAGGACTGTTACGTGTGAGGTGGGCGCTTTCAAATACTTTCTGCGTGGAGATGTGAATGCCGGGATTAATCAGAATAAATTCCTCTTCAGCGATCTCTATTTCTGAAAGCTTTTCGCCAATCCCTTCAGCCCAAGCGCTTTTTCCGTAAATAAAGATCGGAACGTCAGCACCTAAGGATTTCCCGATCTGCATGAGCTCTTCTTCAGAAAGATATAATTCCCAAAGTACATTGAGGGCAACTAGCGTCGTTGCGGCATTCGAACTGCCACCGCCAATACCGGCGCCCATCGGAAGATTCTTTATAAGATCAATACGAACACCTTTTGTAGAGTGCGTATATTGTTTGAGTGCAATGATGGCTCTGTAGATAAGATCATCTTCAAGGGCGAAATCTTTGTGCTCATAATTAAAGAGAATTTGATCTTCCGGTAATATCTCAAAACCGATCTCATCAAATAGATCGGTAAATTGAAAAATCGTCTGTAAGTAGTGATAGCCATTCTCTTCTCTTCGGATAATGCGAAGCATGCGATTAATTTTGGCAGGAGAAGGAAAGTAGAGCATTAGCGGATGATCCAATTATCAATTAAGAAACGAAGACGAATATCATCGCCACGTGTGAGTGTCATTTTTAAGGGAAGCGTCATGCCATTTTTATCGATCCACTCTTCATAATTGACTGTCCAACCATCTTCAACGAAAGAGCGAGGTAAACCTTTGTCATCTAATACGACTTTTGTATTAGGTTTGTTGGTTCGTCCTTTAATCCATTGTTGAGTGCCAGATACTGGCCAATCAATGCCGGTAAGATTGGCAAATAAACGATCGGGATTGCGATCTTTGAAAGTTTCTTCATCAATTGTAATGGTAGTTTCTTTATCATCGACTTGGATATCGACACGACCTTGGGAGAAAGGACCTTGAATTAAAATATTGACGGCTTCATTTTTTGCTTGCTCAATATTAAAGCTGACTTGTCCGTTTTGAGCGGGATGTTTAATCGCTGTTCGGCCAAATACCTTATAGCTTTCAGTTTCTTCCAATGATTCATACATCGGAACTGTACAGGCGGTAAGTGCGAAGATCGCAAATGATAGTGGGATAATTTTTATTCGTTTCATAGCTTTTTCAAGAAAGTTTGTTAGAATTGCTCTCGTTGATTTAGAGCAGTGAAATAAATGTTTAAAGACATCTATTCTACACTTTGAGTTAGTTTATAAACAGAAGTCTGGGTGATCAAAAAGTGCTCACAAATAAACTAGACAAACCTAAAAAGATGTTTATAATAGTTGTTCTTCTGATGGGCTATAGCCAAGCGGTAAGGCAGCGGGTTTTGATCCCGCCATCCCCAGGTTCGAATCCTGGTAGCCCAGCCATATATTTGAAAGGTATTGCACTGTAATTGAGTTGATTATGTCAAAAAATAAATTACAATTTGTTGCAATACCTTTTTTCTATTCTGCACCCAAAAATTCATTTAATTTATAGAGGATTCTTTGTAATGAGCAGCAAAGACCAGATGATGGTGTTTACCGGTAACGCCAATCCAGAGTTAGCTAAAAAGGTAGCCGAGCATTTAGGGCTTGAGTTAGGAGATGCGACAGTAGGGCGCTTCTCAGATGGGGAAGTAATGATCTCTATCAATGAAAACGTTCGTGGTAAGGACGTATTCTTTATTCAGCCAACATGCTACCCAACAAACGATAACTTGATGGAGCTTTTAGTTGCTTGTGATGCACTTCGCCGTGCATCTGCTGGAAGAATCACTGCGGTAATTCCATACTATGGTTATTCCCGTCAGGATCGTCGTCCACGTTCAGCGCGTGTACCGATCTCTGCAAAAGTTGTTGCAAACATGATTACAAGCGTTGGCTGTGACCGTGTTTTAACAATCGATCTTCATGCTGATCAAATTCAAGGTTTCTTTGAAATTCCTGTAGACAATATTTATGCATCTTCTGTAATCCAAGCGGATATCATGAAAGGTGATAGCTCTAATATCACAGTTGTTTCACCAGATGTGGGTGGTGTTCTTCGTGCGCGTTCAGTTGCGAAGCAAATCCCAGGTGCGGACTTAGTGATTATCGACAAACGTCGTCCGGCGCCAAACGTATCTGAAGTTATGAATATCATCGGCGAAGTTGAAGGCCGTGATTGTATTATTGTGGATGATATCGTGGATACTGCAGGAACATTAGGTGCAGCAGCTAAAGTGCTTAAAGAGCGCGGTGCTAAAACAGTAAAAGCATATTGCACACATCCAATTTTCTCAGGAAAAGCAATTTTTAACATCGAGAACTCAGGTCTTGATGAAATGATCGTGACGGACACAATTCCTCTTCGTGAAGAAGCGATTGCGTGTGATAAAATCCGTGTACTTTCAATTTCTGACATCATTGCGAATACTATTTTAAGAATTCACGAAGAAGAGTCAGTTAGTACATTATTTACGCTTGATTAAGCTAAAATAATCGGTACAATTATCCGAGTTGATTGGGCTATAGCCAAGCGGTAAGGCAGCGGGTTTTGATCCCGCCATCCCCAGGTTCGAATCCTGGTAGCCCAGCCATATCATCGAAAGGTATTACGAGAAATCGTAATACCTTTTTTGTTATCTCGCTTTTAGCGAGAAGATTTAGAAAGATTGATGGTAGTTTTGAGTGGTTTATATTGTGATAGTTATTTTTGTTGATTGTTTCGAATTAAGGTTCTAAAAAAGATGAGTATTGTTGGCTCGGAATTTGAGGAATATGAGGAATATGCAAATATTCGATCCGGCGATGAGTAATCCTCTATTTTGCAATTGAACTTGTTTAAATCGATTTCCCCTATGCATGAAGTGTTATAGAGGCGCAGTTGATATTAGATGTGTGTTTTGAGCGTATATATCTATTTAATCAATTTAGATTTTGAAATGTAAAATGCAAGGGAAGCTGTGAGGGGGTTGTATGCTTGCTTGAATAGATTAAGCTAAAATTAGAAAATAGCTTTAAGGGGAGAGTGTTTTTCAGTGGATTTTTTGCTGAACTATCCTATTTGAGCTTTTGATGGAAGGTGATGTAGGGCGGTAAGGCTGTAAAGCTAGAATCTAACTTGGTCATATTGTAGGCGAAATTTTGGGGTGTTTTGAGATTGAAGATCGTAATCAATTGATTTTTATCTTCTGTTTTTGTGGGAATTTCTTTTTGATGAAAAAAGTCTAAATAGCGCATTATTTGCGCTTGAATAAGCTGAGATAATCGGTAGTATTACCCGAGTTGATTGGGCTATAGCCAAGCGGTAAGGCAGCGGGTTTTGATCCCGCCATCCCCGGGTTCGAATCCTGGTAGCCCAGCCATATCATCAAAAGGTATTACGAGAAATCGTAATACCTTTTTGTTGTTTGCGAGTTTAATGAGGGTGATGAGAGTTCTATATTAGGAGTGGGATTGAGAAATCAAGCATTCCAATAGTAGTTATCCTTATTAGGAAAGGAAACCTCAGCAATCTCAGGTGAGCTTCTATATAATGATCTCTGTTCGAGTAATTTTTACGGAATTCAGAACTCGTAGAAATTATGATCTATTACTTTAGAAAAGTTAGAAGGGATTTTATGACACGTAAAGTATTTTGTGTAAAATTACAAAAAGAAGCTGATGCGATGCCAAGACAAATGTATCCAGGTGAATTGGGTAAACAGATTTTTGAGAATGTTTCGAATGAAGCGTGGCAAAATTGGCTAAAAGCACAAACGATCTTAATTAACGAATATCGTATTAATCCTTTAGATTCTAAATCTAGAGAGTTTTTAGAAAAGCAGATGCATGACTTCTTCTTTGGGGACGGTGCAGATTTACCGGATGCTTTTAAACCGGTATAGATCCAAAATAAGAGAATATTAGCTTCCAGTGAATATCGAATATCGTAAAAATATGGGAAGCCTTAGAAAAGACCTTGACCACTTTTAAAAAAAGGGTTAAGGTCTTTTTTATGAATATAAAAAATTACACACTCCTACAACTACGACTTATTCTGCTGTAACCGCAATGGTTGCAGCCTAAATCTGCTATTTATAGATTTTTGTCGTTTGTTTTGGTGTAATTTTTATGAACTTCCCAATCGTATTTTTAATATGTAACAACTTTTTTGATTGTATAGCTCGTTGGCATGCGCTGATCTATAGCTTACGACTATGCATTTTGACATCTGTAGTAAGTAAAACTTAGAAGATATTCAAATAAGTTATCAAAATTAGTGAATCAAACGCACTAACACTGTGCATCAAAAGAAATAGGAAGAGAAAATTATGATTACGAATCCATCCACAAAATACCCTCGTTTCGAAGCGCCTAATTATAAAAACAGAACTTGGCCTAATAAAGAGATTACAACGGTGCCACGTTGGTTAAGCTCAGACTTAAGAGATGGTAACCAATCTCTCATTGAGCCAATGACGATTGAGAAAAAGATTAGAATGTTTGATCTCTTAATTGAGTGTGGATTTAAAGAGATTGAAGTGGGTTTTCCTTCGGCATCTGATACGGAATTTAATTTTGTTCGTAAGTTGATTGAAGAGAATCGTATTCCGGATGATGTGACGATTCAGGTATTAACTCAATCTCGTCAAGATTTGATCACGAAAACATTTGAAGCATTAAAAGGCTCTAAAAAAGCGATTATTCATTACTATAATGCGGTTTCTCCAACCTTTAGACGCGTTGTCTTTAAGATGGAAAAGCCAGAAATCAAAGCGCTTGCTGTAAAAGGTGGCGAGATGATTTTGGCTGAATCTTTAAAATACCCTGAAACAGATTGGTATTTTGAATACTCTCCAGAGATCTTTTCAGATGCGGAGTTAGAATTTTCCTTAGAAGTATGCGAGGCGGTATGTGATGTCTTTAAACCAACGCCTGAGCATCCACTAATTTTAAACTTGCCGGCAACGGTAGAAGTATCTACGCCAAACGTATATGCCGACCAAATTGAGTGGTTCTGCGATCATATTAGTTGCCGTGATTCAGTGGTAATTAGTGCGCATGTGCATAATGATAGAGGTTGTGCGGTTGCAGCAACGGAGCTTGCGTTAATGGCGGGAGCAGATCGTGTGGAAGGTTGTCTGTTTGGTCACGGCGAGCGAACAGGAAATGTGGATTTAGTGACGGTTGCATTGAATATGTATTCGCAAGGATTGCATCCTGGTTTAGATTTTGGAAAGATGAATACGGTGGTAAGAGAAGTAGAATATTGTACGGATATTCCTGTTCATCCTCGTCATCCTTATGCGGGAGAATTGGTCTTTACGGCATTCTCAGGTTCACATCAAGATGCGATTCGTAAAGGGCTTTCTGAAATGAAGGATAATCCTGAGCAATTATGGAGAGTGCCATATTTACCAATCGACCCGTTTGATTTAGGGCGTTCGTATGAAGCAGTGATTCGAGTCAATAGCCAGTCAGGAAAAGGTGGAGTGACTTATCTTCTTGAGCAGGATCATGGGATTGAACTTCCAAGACGCTTACAGATTGAGTTTAGTAAGGTTGCGCAGATGTTTGCAGATAGCGAAGGTGTAGAATTAACCTCTGAGCGTTTATATGCGATTTTCGAATCAGAATACTTTAATGCAGAGCCTTCTTTGGAGATTCAAACACCCATCGATATTGAAGAAGATTCTGATGGTAATACACATATGCAATTAACATTGAAAACACCACTTGGTGATAAGAAGTTAGATGCAACAGGAAATGGTCCGATTGCGGCATTGGTAAATGGTGTGAATGAGTTGTTTGGTTGGAACGTAGACGTTGTGGATTATAATGAGCATGCGAGAAGTACAGGATCATCAGCAGATGCAGTATCGTATGTTGAAATGCAGATTGATAATCGCACGCTTTTCGGGGCTGCAACGCATGCGAATACTTCAAGATCATCCTTGAAAGCGGTTATTTCAGCGTTAAATCGTGCGATTGATAAAGGCTTGATCTCTTTAAGATAAACCTTTGTATCTAAATGGTAGATGAGCGATTTTTATAAAAATGATTTGTTAAAACAAGAAAAGACATTCTGAGAGGAATGTCTTTTTTGCATCAGGAATTTGTATGAGTATGGGGAATTTTATTCGGCAATAAGAGTGATAAAATGCTAGAATCTTCACAGCCAAAAGCGATCTACGAGAGCGATTATTGTTGCCGATATTTTATGTGATCGCTTTTATTGATTAATGAAATTTAAAGAAGCGTAGTATGACATATTTATTTACCTCCGAATCAGTTTCTGAAGGGCACCCAGATAAGGTTGCGGATCAGATTTCTGATGCAGTCCTTGACGCGATTATCAAGGAAGATAAAGGCGCGCGTGTTGCGTGCGAAACTCTCGTTAAAACTGGTGTAGCAATTGTTGCTGGTGAAGTAAGTACGAATGCTTGGGTAGATCTTGAAGATCTCGTAAGAGGCGTAATTACAGATATTGGTTACGATTCCTCAAAAGTTGGTTTCGATGGCAAAACTTGTGGTGTATTAAACATTATTGGAAAGCAAAGTTCAGAGATTGCGCAAGGCGTAGATCGTAAGCTTCCAGAAGAGCAAGGTGCAGGCGACCAAGGTTTAATGTTTGGTTATGCTTCTAATGAAACGGATGTTTTGATGCCGGCGCCGATTACATTTGCTCATCGCTTGATGGAGTGTCAATCAGAAGCGCGTCGTAGTCGTCAGCTTTCATGGTTAAGACCTGATGCGAAAAGCCAAGTAACTTTTGCCTATAATAATGATGGTTCTATCTCTCACATTGATGCGGTGGTTTTATCAACGCAACATGATGAAGAAGTCAAAGCGAAAGATTTAGAAGAAGCGGTGATGGAACTCATCATTAAGAAAACGCTTCCTGAAAAATGGCTTACAAAAGAGACTAAATATCACATCAACCCAACAGGAAGCTTCACAATTGGTGGTCCTGTCGGAGATTGTGGTTTAACAGGTCGTAAAATTATTGTAGATACTTACGGTGGTATGGCAAGACACGGTGGTGGCGCATTCTCTGGAAAAGATCCATCGAAAGTGGATAGATCAGCAGCATATGCGGGTCGTTACGTTGCAAAAAATATTGTTGCGGCAGGCCTTGCAGATAAGTGTGAAATTCAAGTGTCTTATGCAATTGGTGTTGCGGAGCCTACTTCTATTTCTATTACCACGTTTGGTACGAATAAAGTGCCGGAATCTGTGATTGAAGATTTGGTGCGTAAACACTTTGATCTTCGTCCTTACGGCATTGTAACGATGTTAGATCTCTTGCATCCCATTTATCTTCCAACGGCAAGCTACGGCCATTTTGGACGTAATCCATATGAGATTGAATACACGGATGGCAATAATGAGCTCGTGAAAGCGACCGCATTTAGTTGGGAAAAAACAGATAAAGCGGATCTTCTTCGTGAAGATGCAGGATTGTAGTAGGGTTTGAAAGATTTTTGGGCGATGTCTCATTTGATATTGCTCAAATTAAGAACGTAGAGAAAATGAATTATTCTTGACTTTGGAGTGGAAAAAGCTAGAATAATCCGTTGTCTTAGTATGAATTTGATACTCGTAGGAAACATTGCTTATTTGCTACGAGTATTGTCACTTATATAAATTAAAGGAATTAGGGATGAAACGTACATTTCAACCAAGTTTAATTAAAAGAAAACGTAATCACGGATTCCGTGCGCGTATGGCAACTAAAAACGGTCGTAGAGTTATCAACCGTCGCCGTGCTCGTGGACGTGCTCGTTTATCAGCATAATTAAATAGAGTCTAATAAAGATTCGAGGCGCTTGTTATTATTAAAATAATAGGCGCTTTTTTGTTTTTGTAATGAGCAATTAGGTCATGAATACATTTCGATTTCAAAGAGAAAAACGGCTTTTAACTGCGTTAGATTACAGCACTGTTTTTGGGAAAAACAGATCATTTAAAGATCGATCTTTCCTGATTTTAGTGCAAAAACGATTGCAAGAGAAAGAGGGCTTTACAGTAGTTGGAACGCAACCTAGATTAGGGCTTGCAGTTTCTAAAAAGAATTTTAAAAAAGCTGTAGATCGAAATATTGTTAAACGTATTATTCGAGAATCCTTTCGGTTGCATCAACAAGAATTAGCGGGGCTTGATATTGTAGTGATGAGTCGAGCAACGACAAATATCGCAGATAGAGCAGCATTACATGCATCTCTTGAGCGTCACTGGATAAAGATTATCGAAACATGCGTACCATCTTAATTTGGCTTATTAAAGGTTATAAATATTTTTTAAGTCCATGGCTTGGCAATCAGTGCCGGTTTGAGCCGAGTTGCTCAACGTATGCGATGGAGGCCATAATGCGTTATGGTGCTATTAAAGGAAGTTGGTTAACAATTAAGCGATTAGTTCGTTGCCAACCATTTTGTAAAGGTGGGGAAGATCCTGTACCTTAGGACTTCTCTATTCGTATTCACATTTATTAAAGAAAACTATTTATGCAGAATAATCAGCAACGTCTTTTTCTCTTATTGATTTTGGCTGGCCTTGTGTATTTTCTCTACACTAAATGGGTGGATTACAATAATCCTGCACCTATTACGCCGATCGAACAAACGGTTCCGGGAACTACAACTCCAAATGATGTAAGTCAAGGATCTATTCCAGTCATTGGGCAAGATCAAAATCAATTGGTCGCAGTCAATGCTGACGATTACATCACGGTCATTACCGATGTGTATGAAATGAAGATCGCTAAGAAAGGCGGGGATATTATTGAAGCAGGCTTATTGCAATATCCTGAAAGTCTAGCAGAGCCAGATAAGCCTTTTAAAGTTATGGATAATACTCAAGAGCGTTTCCAAGTAACGCGTACGGGGTTATCAAGCCAAACTCATGAAGGAACTCCAAATCATACGAATGCGCAGTTTGAAAGTGCACAAAAACGCTATGAGATGGCAGAAGGTGCAGATAGTCTATTAGTTCCTTTAACGTATATTGATCCTATCAGTGGTTTAGCTGTTACGAAAACATATGAGTTTAAACGTGGTTTATATACCGTAGGCTTCACGCAAACACTTGAAAATAACTCAAACCAAGTTTGGGTCGGTGGTGAATATCGTGAAATTGCTGCGAAAAAACCGCAAGTAGAGAAAGGTGCAGCAATTGGTGCATCAAGTTTTGATGGAAGTGTGTTCTCATTACCCAATAATGATTATAAGTATGAAAAACTTGCTTATGACAAAATGACGACAAAAGAGCGTGGTTTTAATGCGGAAGGTCATGAAGTCACACAATATCGTCCTAAACAATTTGCCGGCGAAGGTGGTTGGGCGGCGATGATTGAGCAATACTTTGTTGCGGCAACAGTTTCAGGGAAAGATCTTGAAGCAACGAAGCAGACGCAAAATATTATTCAAACATTACAAAATGGTAATTTTAATGATCAATCACAAAACACATACGTGATTCGTATGATGGATCAGAATGCCATTTCAGTAAAACCAGGTGAAACACATAACTTTGAAAGCCGTTTCTTTATTGGTCCTAAATTAAAAGAGCAATTAGAAGAAACTGCAGAGTATTTAGACTTAACGTTAGATTATGGTTGGTTTAGTCCAATTTCAGCATTCATGTTATGGATCTTGAAATTCTTCTACTCTTTTGTAGGAAACTGGGGTTGGTCGATTGTGCTCTTGACGTTAACAGTAAAATTAGCACTCTTTTACTTTGCGAATAAAGGGTATACTTCAATGGCAAGAATGCGTAATGTTGCGCCGAAACTTGCTTTGATTCGTGAAGAATATGCAGATAACCGTCAAAAACAATCTGAAGAGATGATGAAGCTCTATCGTAAAGAGAAGATTAATCCTTTAGGTGGATGTTGGCCGATTGTGATCCAGATTCCAGTGTTTATTGCACTTTTCTGGATGCTCATGGAAAGTGTTGAGCTTAGACAAGCGCCATGGATTTTATGGATTCATGACTTATCGAAAATGGACCCATATTTCATTCTCCCAATTATCATGGGTGTGACGATGTTCTTCCAACAACGCTTGAATCCGGCGCCAACGGATCCAATGCAGCAAAAAATCATGAAATGGTTACCCGTTGTCTTTACCTTTATGTTCATGTGGTTTGCATCAGGAATCGTTTTATACTGGATTACGAATAACTTGTTAACGATCTTACAACAAGGCTATATTATGAAGCGTGTTGCGAGAGATAGTAAAAAGCATTCATAGTAAAAATCAGTGAGATATCCGCTCAATCTTTCTCTCCTTAGTTCAAAGAGAAGAAAAAGGGAAGAGACAGAGAAGAGCGATAATCAAAATAGGTTTTGACAAGATGTCATTAACAACGAACAATCCCCTTTATTGGGGATTGTTTTTTATGAGGATTTAAAAGTGTTAAAAGATCAGACGATTGCTGCAATTGCTACAAGTACGGCAATTGGAGGTATTGGAATTGTAAGACTTTCAGGAAGTGAGTCGATTCGTATCGTAAAAGAGATGACAAATCTTACCGATTTAAAGCCAAGGCATGCCTATTTTTCTCCTTTTCTAGCGCAATCTGGAGAAGTATTAGATGAAGGTGTTGTGATCTATTACAAAGGCCCGAATTCTTTTACTGGCGAAGATGTGATTGAACTTCAAGGGCACGGCGGACTCGTGGTATTAAATCGTGTGCTTTCAAGAACCTTAGAGCTTGGCGCAACAATGGCTCGCCGGGGAGAGTTTTCTGAAAGAGCGTTTATCAATGGTAAGCTCGATTTAGTACAAGCAGAAGCGATTCACGATCTAATTGTGAGTCAAAGTGAGGCACAAGCGAAAGCGGCAATGAATTCCTTAACAGGGAATTTCTCTAAAAAAGTGAATGAGCTTTTAGAATCATTAGTCATGATGCGAGTCTATATCGAAGCGGCTATTGATTTTAGTGAAGAAGATATTGATTTTATTTCAGATGGAAATGTCTTAAAAGGGCTTAATGAGCTCAATGATCAAGTGACACTGCTTCTGAAGTCTGCCGGCAATGGGAAAGTATTAACCGATGGTTTAAAAGTTGTAATTGCTGGAAAGCCAAATGCCGGTAAATCTAGCTTACTGAATGCATTATCCGGCGAAGAAACGGCGATTGTAACCGATATTGAGGGAACAACACGTGACGTGCTCAGAGAGCGCATTATTATCGATGGTGTTCCGTTATATATTATTGATACAGCAGGACTTCGAGAAACAACGGATCAGATTGAAGCAGAAGGCATTAAGCGTGCGAAACGTGAAATGGCCGCTGCTGACTTAGTATTGTGGATGCATGATGATTCTCAGGAGTTTATCGGCATTGATGAAGATATTGCGGCGCTCAATATTCCGGTGATTAATATTCACAATAAAGCGGATATTTCCGGCAATGCTATTGGGAAATATGATGAGTACCTTGTCATCAGTGCAAAAGAAGATTTAGGAATCGATCTAGTAAAATCAGCAATATTGAATTACGCCGGTTTTGAATCGCAGGAAGGATTGTTTAGTGCAAGAGAGAGACATATTCAAGCATTAAAAGGAGTGCTAGAGCACTTTGCCGTAGCACTTCGCTTGATTCATGATGAAGTTGCGATTGAATTAGTTGCCGAGGAGCTTAGATTGGCGCAAATTTCTCTTGGCGAGATTACCGGAGAATTTAGCACGGATGCCTTATTGGGAGAAATTTTTTCGAACTTCTGTGTTGGAAAATAAGTCGCTGTTTCAAAGATCTTCAAGAATGAAGAAGCTACTGATGAGCGGTATTGATGAAAGATTGTTGATTGAAATAATGCGAAGGAATAGGGCATGTTAACAAAAGAGAATCTTCTTAAACTAGCGACGATGAAAATGCCATTTGGGCGTTATCAAGGTCGCTATTTAATCGATCTTCCTGATGAATACCTGTTGTGGTTTACCAAAGGCGATAAAGGTTTTCCGAAAGGGGAATTAGGACAATTGATGGAATTAGCATTAATGCTAAAAATCGATGGTTTAGATGGATTAGTGAAACCGCTCAAGTATCAAGATTAACAATCTTATTTAGATCTAAGATATTAGTAGCGATACATTCTCTTGAGAAAGTAGAGTATGAAAAAAGCATTACCCTTTAATGAGTAATGCTTTTTTATGATCTGATATTTTATCATGTATATTCAGATCGTGAAATCAGCTAAAGCTTTTGTAGGAGTTACTGTTTGATTGCATCAAATGCTTTCTTAGTTTCTTCTACTGTTTTATCCATTGCTTCTTCTGCTGCTTTTTTCATCTCTTCAGCTATTTCAGTTGCAGCTTTTTGTGCCGCTTCTTTTGCTTCTTCAATTTTGCTTTTATTTTCTTCTGCTTTTTTCTCAGCATCAGTTGTTGCATCTTCTACAGCTTCTTCTGTTTCATTCGCTAATGCTTCCGCTTTTTTCTCTTCTGCTTCAGCAAGCGCTTTGGCATCATCTTCAGCTTTTTGTGCTGCTTCATCAGCTGCTTTTTTCTCGGCTTCCGCTTTTGCCTTCGCTTCTTCTTCTATTTTTTTAGCTTCTTCTTCAGCCGCTTTCTTGTCAGCTTCCGCTTTTGCTTTCGCCTCTTCTTCTATCTTTTTAGCTTCTTCTTCAGCAGCTTTCTTATCAGCTTCTGCCTTTGCTTTTGCTTCTTCCTCAGCTTTTTTAGCAGCTTCTTCAGCGGCTTTCTTTTCAGCTTCCGCTTTTGCTTTCGCTTCTTCTTCTACTTTTTTAGCAGCTTCTTCTGCCGCTTTTTTCTCAGCTTCTGCTTTGATTTCTGCTTGTCTTGCTACTTCTTCAGCTTGTTTTACTGCTGAATCTTTAGATTCATCAGAACATGCGACTAATCCAGCGAAAGCAATTGATGCAATTAGAAGCAATTTTGTGATCTGTTTCATTGTGTAAAATCCTTATTTTAAATTCTAGGTTATTATTTTATGGTTGTAATATAAACTTTTATTTTATAAGCCAATATTTAAAAATATACTCTTGCGATTAAGGTCATAAGATTAATTTTTAAATATATTATCATATTTTTAAAATTTTTTTAAAGCCATGATAGATAGTATTCAGATACGTAATCTTAGTCAATAATTGCTAGAAGTTATAGAAAAGATATTTTTAATGTTGCATGTGTAAATCTACAGTCCTTCTTCTTTTATTTGTAATATTTCATCGATACTTTGTATGAGATTATTTTCTTGAATAGCCGCTACTTTTAAGATATTGAAGAGGCTTTCAACGAGCTGTGTTGAATAGTTCAGATCATTGAGAATAGAACTAGTATTAAAGCCATCGATTCGATTTTCTTTCAGTGCTGTATAGACGGAGGTTCTAAACTTTCCTTCAAACTCTCGAGATTGCTCGATGAGCGAAGAGAGCGGGATAGATTGTAATTCCTGAATAATTTCTGGATTGTCTCTGATATCTATAGAATCAAAATGCATTTGGTAGGTGGTTCTGAGATTTTTAACGATATATTCTCGGAGCTCCATATAAAACTGTTGTGTGGTAGAAGGGCTACGTGTTAGGTAATAGCGAAGATTTTTCTGTAAGTGGTGACTGTTTTTTACGGCAGATACCAGTTTAAAGGCAATAATTTGAGAGGTTGCCATAATTTGTTGATATTTATCATCGGACTCATGATATTGGATCTTGCTAATAAACGTTAGAAGTTCGCTGTAGAGATTTTTAATATATTTCTGGTAGAGAATATCGGCACTTTGAGGCTCAAAATCATTAAAGTCGTTGATATTTCCTTGATTGACCGCTTTTGCGGACAATACGGAAGTATTGAGATAGAGGATATGGCAGATTACTTCAAGACTGATTCGGGAAAGATGGCTTAACTCTTGCATGACTGCTTGCATTGCTGTTCTTGTAGAGGAAAGATTGGCTTCTAATAGGAATTTAGAACTTTGCACTTCAATATCGAGATCAGCATGATGTTCGTCGACAGTTTCTATAAGCTGTGCTGGCTCTGGAAGCTCAGGAATAATTTTTTCTAGTAATGTTGCAAGCGGTGTTTTGAGTGGCCAAAAAAGTAATAAACCCACAATATTAAATATGGTGTAAAAAATAGCGAGTTCTGTTAATGAGTTGATATCAAAATGAGCCGTAATATAAGAAATAAGATACACAATGGGTTGAAAGAGTATCAAGATAATGACCGCTGTGCCGGCATTATAGATAACGTGAGCACCTGCCACTCTCATGCCGGAGCGATTCCCACCAATAAATCCTAAAATACCGGTCGTAATAGCGCTTCCCACAATCGCACCGATAGTAAGTGCAAAAGCATGAATAGTGGTAATTTGTTCAAGGGATAACATGGTGAGGATTAACATGATTGATGCGTGGCTAGATTGTAAAATAATCGTTAAAACTAACCCAATGCCCACAAGAATAAAGATTCCACTCCAGCCGATGAGTTCGTAAGAGAGAATATCAAAATCTTGTGTGAAATCTGAAAAGCCATTTTTAATGAGATCAATGGCAAGTAAAATAAAGGCAACGCCAATCAGCACTCTTCCGCCTGCTTTTGCAGGTTTTCCGGCAAAAGATGCCAGAATGCCGATGACAATCATCGGATAAGCAAAAGGCCCTAAGCTCACATTTTGTCCTGCTAATGCTAAGAGCCAAATTCCTCCGCTCGCACCGACGTTTGCACCAATCACAATACCAATGCCGGCACTTAATGTAATTAATCCGGTGCTGATAAAAGCAATAATTAGTAGAGAAACAACAGTTGTAGATTGTAAGATCGCAGTGGAGCTAATTCCAAATAGGAGGCTTTTTAGAGGCGTTTCGGTGCTTTTAGCGAGGATTTGTTCTAATTTTCCGCCGGCAAGTTGGGTAAGACCATCTTGCATGCTCTGCATTCCAAATAAGAAAAAGGCAAGCCCCGCACAGAGCTCCATCCAGCTAGCATTTAGATAGAACGAATAGAGGAGAAGCGTGATGATCGCAATAATGCCAATATTTTTAAATAGTTTTTTAGTCACTGAAGTTCACTTTTTTATAATTATATTGAAGAACAGGAAAATAACATATATCTCTTTAGATACTGAAAGTGGTGGTTTAAGCATAATGCCGATAGTTATAGTATCTGAAAATAGGATAAAACTGTATGTACAGCCTTAATAATTTTTACAATGTGGTTTTTTATAAATATTACAGGCTCTATTTTAAGTTAAAAGAGAGAGGGTTTAAGACTTTTGCTACAATCAGATGTTGTAAATACTTGTGAGAGTTAATTGCTTCAAAAATCATGTAGACAATAAGCACTATTAATGAAGTGCTTATTGAGGACTGATTGATTGGGGAATCGCAAGTAGTAAATCGGTAAATATAGTTTTAGTGTAAAAACATTCAGATGCCATTTTATAGGATGCACGATAGTGCTATAAAGAAGTCATGACAAATATAAACGATACAACCATCATTGAACGCTTTGGTGATTCTCTATTGTTTGAAAAAGGGGCGAGTGAACGCACTGATGATTCTTATATGCGAGATCTCAATAAACTGAGTCATTATCTTGTAGAGCGTGAAGGATCGCAAGAGCTCGTTATGGTATCTGAGGCAGAGCTACAAGACTTTTTTACGCAAGAATTAGAAAAAGGGAGTAATCCTCGAAGCCTTGCACGTTATCTCTCCTGTTATAAGCATTTCTATAAGTTTTTAATTTTAGAAAAAATTCGAGAGGATAATCCGGCAGAGCTCATTAAGCTTCCTAAATTTTATCAGCCATTGCCGATCACTTTATCAACAGAAGATGTCGTGTCGCTCTTAAATGCGCCAGATCGAAGCACAGTGATGGGGATTCGTGATTATGCGATGCTTGAGATTCTCTATTCTTGTGGGTTTCGAGTCACTGAGTTGATCTCGCTCGAATTTAGCCAAATTAATTTTGAAGTGGGTTATGTGCGTGTGATCGGAAAAGGCAATAAAGAACGTTTAGTGCCCATTGGTGAAGTCGCATTGGAAGCCGTGAAGGATTATATTCTCAACGCTAGGCCGGCATTGTTAAAGGGTAGAGCCAGTGATGATTTATTTGTGAGTAATCGAGGGTCTGCCATGTCTCGACAAGCTTTTTGGTATGTGATTAAAAAGTATGTGGCAGAAGTGGGTATTAAAGGCGAAGTGTCTCCTCATACTTTGAGGCATGCATTTGCAACACATCTTGTAAATAATGGCGCTGATTTGCGCGTTGTTCAACTTCTTTTGGGACATAGCAGTCTTTCAACCACTCAAATCTATACACATGTGGCAAAAGAGCGATTGAAGAAACTTCACGCACTGAATCATCCACGAGGATAATGATGAAAAAGATCGTAAAGGAATCAGGTAGATTATTTACTTTATGCGCAAATCATATACACTCACACCATTGTTATTGAGAAATAACCCCATATATTAGTGATCCTGCATCCGTTTGTGATCAGACTATCCATAGAGAAAATCAATAGAGGTTTTTATGAAAAAGTTACTCCTTTCGAGCGCTATATTTTTAGGCTTATCAAGTTCGGCATTTGCTGAGGCTAATCTTCAGCACTTTAATAACTTGATTCAGGGCGTGACGATTGAGAAAGTTCAAGCATCTGAAATTGATGGATTATATGAAGTGTTTGTGAAAGAGAGCCTTTATCCCATTTTTCTCTCAAAAGATGGCAAATATATGTTGGAAGGAAATGCGATTGATCTTGTGAAAGGCGTGAATTTAAGCGAAAGCTACGTGAATAGTAAGAACAAAGCAAAGCTGGCGACCTTAGCTGAGAAAGATATGGTCATCTATAAAGCGCCGAATGAGAAATATGTGGTGACGGTATTCACGACAACAGATTGCCCATTTTGCCGTAGATTACATGATCAGAGAGATGAGTATTTAGCAGAAGGCATTACGATTCGTTATTTAGGATTCCCATTTAGAGGATTATCATCACAAGGTTATAGTGATTTAGTATCCATTTGGTGTTCTGATGATCGTAAATCGGCGTTAGACAATGCCGTTAAATTTGCAGATGGTAAAGGCGGTTCTGCACCAAAATCTGCAAGCTGTAAAAACCCAATACAAGATCAATACCAGTTAGGGATTGATATGGGTGTTTCCGGTACGCCGGCAATAGTGATGCCTGATGGTTCTATTATCGCAGGATATGTACCCGCTAAAGAGCTTGTAAAACGTTTAGAGCTATTAGATTAAAGTTAGATTGAAATATTGGTCTAATATGAATGGCTAGGAAGGTCAGCTAAACATCGGTTTTCGTCAATAAGGTATAAAAAAGAGATTAAAAAAATAGAGAAACAATTGTTTCTCTATTTTTAATATCTGCTTCAATCTTATTGAATTACACTAAACTTGATCAATTAATTGTCTGATTTTCTTTAGTAGCTATTTGAAGTTAAAGAAGATCTTGGGCTCTTCATGATTTCTTTTAAAGAGAACAATCATGCCACCAATTTTTTGAACGAGCGTTGCATTTAGTGCCGTCACAAGCTCAGTTGTGATAGACTCTCTTTGATCGCGATCATATCCTTTGAGCTTGATTTTAATCAGTTCGTGATGTGAAAGCGCGTTGTTCGCTTCTTTAATAAAGCTCTCAGTAACACCTTTATCTCCTAAAATGAGAATAGGATCTAGATGATGAGCTTTGCCTTTAAGGAACTTAATGTGTTCCGTTGTGAGTTTAATTTGTGTCATGAATAATGAAAATAGTTCTCGAAATAAAGAGATTAGCGTATCACATAATGATCAGCTTCGTCATCTTTTTAAAAGTTTGAAAGCGTTAGCTTTTGGGATGTTGTTTGCCGGCATTACCTTGTTGATCATCCTGAGCTTTATGGATTTAACACCGGCAATGGAATTAGCGGTATTGCTCTTTTTTGGTTTAGCAGGTGGGCTATACCTCGTGGGGCGCGGTAAATCGATTTTATTGCAATACAATACGGTAAAAGCAAATATTGCTAAGAGAGATGCCTTGAATGAAAGAGAAGCTTTGAATGAAAATTCTAAGGATTCATCAGATCATTAAAAAGAAGATCATTGAAAAAGATCATTATAAATAGGTTTGTCATCATAAAGTGGCTCGCCTAAAGAAGAAAAAACAGACCATACTTATTGATAAACCGTGATTGAAATGGCTATTGAAATAGTTATTTCGAAATAGCTATTAAATAACAATAAATTACGATAGATAATGTATGGAACTATTGCACAAGAGTGCTTGAGCAATACTATTAATAGAAATACAGATAAAAATTGAGATAAGAGATTATGGCAAAGAAAAGAAGTGCAAGTAGTACAAGATGGTTAAAAGAACATATGGATGATGAGTATGTTTTACGCTCGAAAAGGGAAGGTTGGCGTTCTCGTGCGATCTATAAACTCCAAGAGATTGATGAGAAAGATAAGCTCTTTAAGCCAGGAATGACGGTTGTGGATCTAGGTGCAGCGCCGGGAAGTTGGTCGCAATATGCAATGCACCGCGTTGGGCATAATGGAAAAGTGATTGGATTGGACTTATTGCCGATCGATTCGCTAGCCGGCGTTGACTTTATTCAGGGAGATTTCCGGGATGATGAAGTCTTAGAAATGCTTTTAGAGCGTTTAGATGGGCGAATGGTGGATGTGGTTTTATCCGATATGGCACCGAATATGAGTGGTATTAAAGGCGTAGATCAGCCCAAATCCATGTATCTTTTGGAATTGGCATTAGATTTCATCAAAGGGAATTTAAAACCAGGTGGCGATTACCTTATGAAAATCTTCCAAGGAGAAGGTTTCCAAGAATATTATAAAGAGCTACAGAAAAACTTTACAAAAGTTGTGACGCGTAAACCGAAAGCATCAAGAGCGAGAAGTGCGGAGATTTATCTTTTAGCGAAAGGATATAAAGGGTAATGATCTATTTTCCGCTTCTCAAAAAAGCCTTTGAAATAAACCTTCTAGAAAATAAAGAACTTTAAAATTGTGATTTCTCTTGAAATGAGGAAAAAAAGCCTCAGATTAAGAGGAATTACTCGTAAAGCGTGATAGACTTCTACATGGCTTTTTGATAAAAAGAGTAAGCAAAAGTAAGTGGGGAAACTGATACAGTCATTCATTTACCTAATTGAACGCAGGGAATATATACGCTTCATCAATGAGTGATATGTTTACACATTGCAATTGATTTCAACTATAAAATCGAGGTTAATCTTTTGAAGTATAAAGGAAGAGATATAGCTTTATGGCTTGGAATAGGTATTTTTGTATTTATGCTATTTCAAGGCTTTGGCGGCAGCGGGGGAAGAGAAATTCCCTATTCAGAATTCTTAAAGCAGGTTGAGAATGGTCAAGTGCGGGACGTTCAGATGAGTGGCGCAAATAGTGCTAACATCGAAGGTGTCACGACAGATGGCGTTCGCTTCTCTACTTTTAACCCTGAAACGAATAATGGTGCATTAGTCAAAAGCTTAATGGATCAAAATGTGAAATTCACAGGGAAATCATTACGTACACAAGGGCTTTTTCTTTCTGTATTCTTGAATCTATTGCCAATTTTGCTTCTTTTAGGATTCTTCCTATTCATGATGCGTCAATCTGGCGGTGGCGGAAAAGGCGGACCGATGAGCTTTGGGAAATCTAAAGCGAAAATGTTGACGCAAGACCAAATTAAAACAACGTTCGCAGATGTTGCCGGAGCTGATGAAGCGAAGCAAGAAGTCGGTGAAATTGTAGACTTCTTACGTAACCCAGGCAGATTCCAGAAATTAGGTGGGAAAATTCCACGCGGAATCTTAATGGTTGGTTCACCAGGAACAGGTAAAACATTACTTGCGAAAGCGATTGCCGGTGAAGCAAAAGTCCCATTCTTCACAATTTCCGGTTCTGACTTTATGGAAATGTTTGTGGGGGTTGGTGCATCACGTGTTCGTGATATGTTTGAACAAGCGAAAAAACATTCACCATGCATTATCTTTATTGATGAGATCGATGCGGTCGGTCGTCATCGTGGTTCAGGAATGGGCGGCGGACATGATGAGCGTGAACAGACATTGAACCAACTCTTGGTTGAAATGGATGGATTTAGTGATAACTCAGGCGTGATCATCATTGCGGCAACAAACCGTCCTGATGTTCTTGACCCAGCACTTCTTCGCCCTGGTCGTTTTGATAGACAAGTTGTTGTTCCGCTTCCTGATGTAAAAGGACGAGTAGCAATCTTAAAAGTGCATTTACGTAATGTGCCGGCAAGTGGTGATGTGGATATTGAACAAATTGCGCGTGGAACTCCTGGTTTCTCAGGGGCAGATCTTGCAAACCTTGTAAATGAAGCAGCATTATTTGCAGCACGTAAAAATCAGACTGAGGTCACGCTTTATGATTTAGAAGAAGCGAAAGATAAGATCATGATGGGTGCGGCGCGTAGCTCCATGCAAATGACAGATGATGATAAAAAATTAACGGCGTATCATGAAGCAGGTCATGCAATCGTGGGTTACCGTTTAAAATCAGATCCTGTTTATAAGGTGACGATTATTCCTCGCGGAAGAGCGTTGGGAGTGACGATGACACTTCCAGAGCGTGATCATGTGAGTGTGCCACGTATCTGGCTTGAGAATAAGCTTTCAATGGTATTCGGTGGTCGTATTGCAGAAGAGTTAATCTTTGGGTATGAAGCTGTGACTACGGGAGCTGCAAGTGATATTCAGCATGCAACAGGCTTAGCGAAGAAGATGGTTACTGAATGGGGTTTATCTGACAAAATGGGCTTTAGATCATATGCTGAAAGTCAGGAATCATATCTTGGTGGTCATAGTGGTAATGCTGCCGGCGTTTCTGATGAAACAGCAAGACAGATTGATCTTGAAGTAAGAGCGATTATTGATCGTAACTACGAAAGAGCAGTGCAAGTACTTGAAGATGATTTAGATAAACTCCACAAAATGGCAGAAGTACTTCTTGAAATTGAAACCATCGATGCAGATCAGGTGGAAGATATTATGGAAGGACGTCCTGTTCGTGGAATGGATAGAAAACATGAAAGCGATACAGCGGGACTTGATATGAGTGGTCCACCAAAAGTTGATATCGTTTCATAATCAGATCGTTTTTGATTAGAAGTCGAGTTTAATCAGATTGTTAAGAAAACCATCTCCTTGGAGATGGTTTTTTATTGTTATTTTTTTGTCTGAAGCTAGGTTCGAAAAGGGTTCTATCGTAGAATATGACTCTTAAATAAGATTGATGATAGGTATTGGGAAAGCATGTTGGAACAGATTAAAAATTTAACGACGCCGGTAGCAGTTGATGTGAGCTCTTTAAAAACAAAAAAATCGGAATCATTAACAGATAACAAGAGCGATCAGTTATCTTTTTCCAAGTTGCAAAAAAAACTGCGTCATCAAGTGGGTAATGCTGTGATGGACTATCAGATGATTGAGGAAGGCGATCGGATTATGGTCTGTTTATCTGGCGGAAAAGATTCATACACGTTATTGGATCTTCTTTTGACCTTACAAAAACATGCGCCGATCTCTTTTGAAATTATGGCGGTGAATTTAGATCAGAAACAACCGGGATTTCCTGAGTACATTTTGCCGGCGTATCTCGATAGCATCGGTGTGAATTACCATATTATTGAGCAAGATACCTATTCTATTGTGACTTCGAAAATTGAAGCTGGGAAAACGATGTGTAGCCTCTGTTCTCGTCTTCGCCGAGGATCACTCTATACTTATGCGAAAGAGCACGGTTTTAATAAGATCGCACTCGGTCACCATCGTGATGATATTGTCGAAACGTTATTTATGAATATGTTTTTTGGCGGTACGATGAAAGCGATGCCACCGAAATTACGCAGTGATGATGCGGATAATATCGTTATTCGTCCATTAAGTTATTGTAGTGAGGCAGATATTCAAGCCTATTCTGATATGAAGGAATTTCCGATCATTCCTTGTAACCTTTGTGGATCTCAAGATGGTTTACAGCGTCAAGAAGTGAAGAAGTTATTGCAAGAGTGGGAAGCGCAAACACCGGGAAGAATTGAGAATATCTTTAGAGCAACGAAGAATATTCGACTGTCACAGCTGTGTGATACCGATCTTTTTGACTTTGATGCATTTACCAAAAATAGTGAATATGTGAAATCCTAGTTGCATATTTTTAGAAATACATTATCGATAGATTGAATTAAAAAAGCGATTAACTGAATGTTAATCGCTTTTTTTATAATCAGTAAGATAACTTTGATGGTTTATTCGTGTTTAATGAAGATTGACCAGCCTTGTTTTTCTGCTTTTTCAATGTACTGTTTAATATCATCTTCGCCACGGAAAGTATCTTCTTCTTTAAGAATGACGAAAAATGTATCGCCATCTTTCTTCTTCTCAACTTCAGTAACCTGTCTGCCATGTTCAAAAATCGCATCATTGATTAACATGCCTACTGTTGGCTCGACATCAAGTTCAATTGTTTTAGTGATGCGTTGATGTGCTTCGTGTTTTTCTAATTTTGCTTCTAATGGAAGTACTAATTCTAAAATCATTTAAAATCCTTTTTAAATAAATATACGGTTTCAAATATAACTTCAAATGTAAATCTATCACAAGTGGTAAATATTATTTATGTTTTGTGGTAAATTTTTACATTAACTCCGTTTAAATAGAATTTACTTTGAGTTAGATCTTGAATTAAGGAAATATTTTTAATTTATATATCTTAGTAAAGAATGGTTTTTGGAACATTATTATTTTACAAATACCAGTTTTATGGAGAGAGGTGATAAGGATTATCACTATGGATTTTTGAATGAGAAGTATCTGCATGAAACTCTAAATATGGAGGAAGAATATTTAGAAAATCTTGAGAATTCATACTTAAAAAAGTGCGATTATCAAGCATTATTTTTTTTAATTAAAGAGGATTAGCAAACCCATCATAGTAGCTATGTTTGCTGATAGTTGTATAAATTCTCTGCCCTTAGAGCAAGTTACTTTAAGGATTAAAAATGCTATAGTTGTCGCAGTAAAAATTAACTTAAACCTTTCCCAACACTTAAAATTTAGATCGCATATCTCTGTATGTGATCTGTCTCTATTTTTGAGGGTTTTGAGTCTTGAAAAAGGTTTACTTATGCAAATTTATGAAATTAAAGGGCAGTGGCAATGATTAATTACGTAGTAAAAAGCAATGGCGAACGCGAGAAATTTGAGGCTGAAAAGCTGAACAAATGGGCGGAGTTCGCGGCACATTATGAAGTTGATTGGAGTGCCATTGCTTTAGAAGCTTATCGTAAATGTTACGATGGCTGTACTACGTTAGAATTGCATAAAGCCATGATTGATGCGTGCGTTGAGCGTGAAGATCATCAGCATCTTAAAATGGCAGGTCGCCTTTTAATCGGTACGATCTATAAAGAAGCGTTTGGCGGTTATCGTCAAATCCCAACCGTAAAAGAGTTCCATGATCGCATGGTTGAACTCAATCACTGGGAAGCGATGGATTACTCTGAAGAAGAGTTTGCCGAGCTCAACAATATTATCAACCACGAGATTGATATTAACTACAACTACACGACACTTCATCAGATGAAGGATCGTTACCTCATTAATAATCGTGTAACAGGGCAATGCCTTGAATCTCCACAATTTATGTTTATGGGAATGGCGATGCAAAATATGCAGAACCAACCTCGTGAACGCCGTATGGAAGATATTGCGAAACTTTACCGTTATTTAAATGAACTTAAGATTAACACGCCAACGCCGATGTTAATTAACATGCGTACGCCACATAAAGGCTATGCATCTTGCTGTGTATATACCGTTGATGACAACGTGAAAAGCTTGGCAGTAGGCGACCATATCGCCTATATGATGACGTGCGCATCTGCCGGCATTGGTTCACATCTTTTGACACGATCAAAAGGGGACCCTGTAAAAGAAGGCCGCGTTGTACATCAAGGGAAACTTCCTTATTACCGTATGATTCAATCAGCGGTTCATGCCAATATGCAAGCATCACGAGGCGGCTCTGCAACAGTTTACTTTAACGTATTAGATCCAGAAATTTTCGATCTTCTCGTGCTTAAAAACCCCACAACGATTACACAAAAACGTATTCGTGATATCGATTACGCAATGCTTGTGAATCGTTACTTTGTAGAAAAAGTGGCACGTAATGAAGATTGGATGCTCGTAAGCTTGAAAGATGCGCCGGCATTATATGATCTTTTCTATCATGAAGATTATGAAGCGTTTAAAGCAGAATATGATCGTGTGTTGGCGGATGATTCTATTAAGAAAACATTGGTAAAAGCACGTGATATTGCCCTTAAATCTTTAACAGAAGCTGCGGAAACGGGCCGTATTTACTTAACGTATATTGATGAAATGAATCGTCATACGCCGTTTAAAGATACGATCTATTCATCAAATCTCTGTCTTGAAATTGCATTGCCGACAAAAGCGTATACCGGCATGCCGGATCTCTACTCTGAAGATCCTGAAGGAGAGATTGGTCTTTGCTCATTAGCATCAATCGTTGTGGGCCGTGTTTCTGAAGAAGAATATGAAGATGTAGCATATTACTGTGCGCTCATGATCGATAACGTGATTGAGATTATGGAATATCCATTTGCATCACTTAAAACAACCGCGCAAGCTCGTCGCTCTATTGGTGTTGGAATCACAAACCTTGCGCATGAAATGGCACTGCAAAAGTTAAGCTATGCATCAGCGGCAGGGAAGAATTACATTCACTTTATCGCAGAACGTCATTCTTACTATCTGCATAAAGCGAGCTTGAAGCTTGCAACAGAGAAAGGAAATGCAACATGGATCGATCGCACGAAATACCCAGAAGGTTGGTTACCGATTGATACTTACAACAAGAACGTCGATAGCGTTCACACTCAAGCTTTAATGTACGATTGGGAAACACTTCGTCAGGAAATTATTGCGCAAGGCGGGATTCGTCATTCAGTATTGGAAGCGATGATGCCGGTAGAATCGAGCTCGCAATTAACCAATACGACCAATGGTTTATACCCAATTCGTAATCTTAAAGTGATGAAAACATCAGGAACAGGGAAAAACCTCTTATTAGCGCCAGATATGGATGAATTAGCATCTTATTATGATATTGCGTGGAACCTTGACTCAAAAGATCTGATTGAAATGTACGCAATTATTCAGAAGTTTACAGGTCAAGCCATTAGTGCGGACCTTTACTTGAATATGCAAAATCAGCAAACAATTTCAAGCCGTCAATTACTGTCAGATTTCATCTATATGATGAAGCTTGGATGTAAAACACGTTACTACCTCAACAGTGCTTCCGGCATTGTGCATGAAGGGTATGAGAAAGTAGAAGATCAAGGTTGCGCTGGTGGTGCTTGTACACTTTAATTAATTAATCAGTGATGTTCTGCAAACATCACTGTTTTATAGGAGAGTAAGTTCATGCAGGATACATCAATTTTTAACCAGAAAAATGATAACTGGAAATCAGGCCAATATCCGCTTTTTTTAGGCGAGCCGCTTGCACTTTATGATTCAATTAACACGCCTTATCCGCGTCTTTTTGAACTCTACAAATTACAAAAGTCTATGGATTGGACGGAAGATGAAGTGAATCTTGAGCAATCAAGAATGGATCTTTTAAACTGTTCCAAAAATAACTACGACATCATGGTGAAAACCCTCGCATTCCAATGGGAGCTTGATTCTGTAGCTTCGCGTACGATTGCGCCGCTTTTCGCACCATTTGTGACAAACTCTGAGCTTTGGGTAATGTTATCAAAGCAGTCAGAGATGGAAAATCTTCACGCGCTTACCTATTCAGAGATTATTCGTCAATGTATCTCAGATCCGCAAGAAGTTTTTAAAGAAGTGATGCGTAATGATGAAGTTCTCAATCGTTCAACCACCGTTTTAGACTGCTTTGATACATTAGATCGTTATGGTGCGATGTATAAGCTTGGTCAAATTGATCGTGAGTCAAAAGAGTTGAAATCAGTGGTATTAAGAGCATTTGTTGCACTTTACTGCCTTGAAAAAATTGAATTCATGAGCTCATTTGCATGTACATTTGCATTGGCAGAGCAAAATATCTTCCAAGGTATTGCAAAATTAGTACAAAAAATTGCTCAAGATGAGCAAGTGCACGTGATGATGGATGAAGCCGTTCTTGAAATTCTCTTAAAAGAAGAAGAGTGGAAAATGCTTCTTCATGAGAACAGAATCGCGATTTACGACATCATTAAAACAGTGATCGATCAAGAATTAGATTGGAATCGTTACCTTTTCAGTGAAGGCCGTTCGATTGTGGGTTTAAACAAGACGTTATTAGATGAGTGGGTTCTCTGGAACGCACAAGATCTCTACCAGTTCTTAGGCTTACAAAATCCAAATCCACGTATTGAAAAGAATCCATTGTCATGGATGGATAACTGGTTTGATTTGAATAAAACTCAAAACGCAAACCAAGAAATGGATAACACAAACTACCGTTTAAACAGCGTTACAGATGACGCTGAAGATGAGATTTTTGATATCTAAATCGAATCAATATTAGATTTTATATAGAAGAAAGCAACTTAGAGATAAGTTGCTTTTTTTGTTCCGTATTAGTTTTTTTAATGCTGGTTCTTAAATTTAAATAAATTTACAAATATTTTTAAATTCCCTTATGATGACATTCTGAATGTGACACTTTAAAAAAATACGGCATGTGATGCTTGAGGAATAATTATAATGGAACATTACACAAATCAATGGTCGATTGATCAGGCTTTAGCGTTGTTTGAAAAACCGCTTTTTGAATTGCTCTTTGAAGCGCAAACGGTGCATCGCCAAAACTTTGATCCGACAAAAGTCCAAGTGAGTACATTGCTCTCTATCAAAACAGGGAAGTGCTCAGAAGACTGTAAGTATTGTGCGCAGAGTGTGCGTTACGATACGGGATTAGAACCTGAAAAGTTACTCGAAGTTGAAAAAGTGATTCAGGAAGCGAAAGCGGCGAAAGAAACTGGCGCAAGTCGTTTCTGTATGGGCGCTGCTTGGCGTAATCCAAAAGCACGCGATATGCCGATGATTAAAATGATGATCGAAGGCGTCAAATCGTTAGGATTAGAAACATGCATGACGCTTGGGCATTTAGATGCCGAGCAAGCAGGTGAACTTGCCGATGCAGGATTGGATTACTACAACCATAACTTAGATACATCGCCGGAGTTCTACGAAAGTGTTGTGACAACGCATAATTACAAGCATCGCTTAGATACGCTTGATTATGTACGTGATGCCGGCATTAAGGTTTGTTCTGGGGGAATCATTGGGCTTGGTGAATCTGTGCGAGATAGAGCATCTCTCTTAGCGCAGCTTGCAAACTTAGGAACGCCGCCGGAAAGTGTGCCGATTAACCGTTTAATTCCGATAGAAGGAACGCCGTTTGAAAATAATAAGATCGTGGATGATTTTGATTTCTTAAGAACCATTGCCGTTGCAAGAATCATGATGCCAACATCGATGGTAAGACTTTCAGCGGGAAGAGAATCCATGAGCGATGAATTGCAAGCATTATGCTTCATGGCCGGCGCAAACTCGATTTTCTACGGTGATAAGTTACTCACAACCCCTAATGCCGATCAAAACTCAGATCAGGCGTTATTTGAGAGATTAGATTTAACGGCAACGCATGACCCATATAAAGCAGGGCATAATCCCCATGTTGCGTTAAATGATGAAACGTGTGAAGTTGTGAAAACAGCAAAAGTTGGCTAATAGAATTTTGGAATTGAGAGCTTCTGTTACCAAATAAGCTCTCAATATTCATTAGAATCAAAGATAAAAATGCTTTAACCCAAAAAACCGATATATTTCTATATCGGTTTTTTGGGTTTTGCTTGTTTGAAAATTTTAAATCATTTAAATAAGTAAAATCATTTTGAAAATCAAATGATTAGATTCAGTGAATCAGCAATCCACTGAATCTAGGATTTTGGGTTATCCCACTTTCTCTTCCGTTAATGCATCTTCTGTTGCCGGCACGAATTCTTGATTCATAAATGATTTGTAAGAATCGTCCATAATTTCTAACCAAGGTTTTGGTAAGCAAGACGCTAATGTGCCAGTAATGGTTGAGCAATAGCTCTTATTACGGAATCCCATAATGTCTTCTTGCTTATCGCCTTGCCATGATTTGAGGATTAAACCTTGCTCAAATACATTGAAATCAGGGTAATCGGTCACTTGTAATAGATCTTGAATGTAGCTTGCTTGATAATCAATAAATTCTTCATCTGTTGAGCATTTTGCAAGTTTTTCCATCCAATGAATGCTGTCTTCTCGCATCACTTCTTTTGATGGGAGTTTAATTCTGCCCATAATCACATCGCGCGCATACCATGCTTGCGTATCGAACATATTAAACGTGTAATATTGATCTTGCATGCCGACATACATCATTTTCGGGTTATCAATTAGGAAAATCCCTTTATAGAGATCCGCTGGATAGATACTGCTTTTCGCTTTCAGGCGAACGCTATCGTGCAAGAAGCTAAAGTTGAATTTAAATCCAGTACAGAAAATAATGGTATCGAATGTTTTTGATGTGCCATCTTTAAAGTAAGCAGTGGTGCCTTTCACTTTTTCCAGTTGCGGACGTTCTTCAAATCCTTCCGGCCAATCATGCCCAATAGGATTGGTGCGATAGCTAAATGTGATGGATTTGGCACCATATTTAAAGCATTGCGTGCCGATATCTTCTGCTGAATAGCTACTGCCGATAAGTAAAATATCTTGATCTGCAAATTCTCTTGCATCTCTAAATTCATGAGAATGAAGGATTCTTCCCGGGAACTGATCTAATCCGTTTACTGCCGGAATATTAGGTGTTGAGAAATGTCCTGTTGCGCAAACGACATAATCAAACTCTTCTGTAATCAGCTCATCGCTATTATGATCCATGATCGAAACGATAAATTTCTGACGATCTTCGTCATATTCTACCCATCTGACGGCATGGTTAAAGCGGATATATTGGCGGATATTGTTCTTTTCAACGCGCGCTGTGATGTAATCTTTTAGAACTGCGCGGGGAACATAAGAGGGAATTGGCTCATTAAAGTGATCATCAAACGTATAATCGCCAAACTCTAATGCTTCTTTAGGGGCATTAATCCATAAGAACCGGTACATACTGCCGTGGATTGGCTCGCCGTTGTTATCTGTGCAAGTTTCCCAGCTGTAGCGCCACATTCCGCCCCAGTCTTCCTGTTTCTCGAAACAAACTACTTCGGGAATGTCGTGACCTTGATCGCGTAATGTTTGAAAAGCTCTTAATTGTGCAAGTCCGCTTGGTCCTGCGCCTAAAATTGCAATACGTGTTTGGTGCTTACTCATAAAATCCTTTTATTAGTTATTATTCACCTCTATACCGTAACGAAAAAATATTACGAGCTCAATATTGACAAGTATTAGATATGTGTTATGAGAATCATGCTATTGGCGGATAACTTTAACAGTATGATTTCATTCAGTTATCACTCATTTTAAAAATCTCATAAAATCGACTCGCAGAATCTCATTTTATGAGAAAAAGCTGAAATCCGCTCTGATGGCTTAGATTTAACATAATTTTTTTAAGGAAGGATTTTTTGTGTAGTGGAATTGTAGTGGTATTTTTTTTGTATGATAAAAACGGTTCATAACAGGCTAAAAAGCATAATTGTATAATTTTTATCCATTTATTAAAAAAGATAATATTGAGTCTTTTTTCTTGATAAAAATTTATTTTTTTATCATTTTTTTCGCCTTTATTTTAAACAAAGTTAGATAAAATGATGCTTTCAGCAAAGAGATGTTGAATTTTGAATAGTAAATAAATATCAATTTCGGGGATTGATTGATAAAAAAGTAGAAGCTAAGAAAGGATATTGAAGAGTTATCTACATGAAGAAATGTCTTTAAAGTAGCAAAATTGTAAGAAGAAAAAACCTGTAACAGAATGTGTTACAGGTTTTCTGGAAGTGAATTTGGAAAATAATCTAAAAAGTCATCTAATGAGAGATAAAAATATGAATCCCAAGTGCCTATTTGAAAAAAGGGATTTAGCGTGAAATTAGATATTTTCCGTTAATAAAATATTCCAAGATTGTTCTCGTGCTGAAAGAATTACGGCGCTGTTGAGCGCACCTTTTGCGAGAAGATAATGTTTCGCAGAGTTTGCTGAGAGATCCACAATGAGCTGATAACTTGTCGTATTGCTACTCATGAGCTGGCGAACTGTAAGCGAAATCTTCTTAATAGATGCCGGCAATGATTCATGCATTTTTTCCATCTCTTTAATAATACCGGCGGAGATGGTGCTTTCCACATCGGTAAAAGAGAGACGATGTTCCGGAGAATCTTCAAGCGTGAAATTGAGCGTTAAGTTATAACCTCGGGAAAGGTTACTAAATTTGAGCTTATAAAATTCTGCGGTCGGCATCACGATGGTGGAACTATTATGATCTAAGTAGACAGATTCCGGCGTTTGACGAATGACATTCACAATGCGTTTATCGGGAAGCAGTAAAAAATCTCCTTTTCGGCTGGGGAACCATAATTCATCGGTATTGGTATGACGAGAATAGATTTTATCAAGAAGATCAATGGTTACTCGAAGTTCGCCATTATCTAACAGGGGATTTGTGAGATAGACGTTATAGAGATTAATTTTGGAAATTTCCCACGGAATCTCATTATAAATGACACGTTCACCTTCTCGTGCTTGCCCAAGATTGAGGAATACACGCAATCTGTGAATATAGTTGGGAATGGTATTTCGGAAACTAATGACAATAAAGAGCAGTAACAATGCCGCAAGCCCAAAGAGCATAATATTGCCGGTGGTATGTAAAATCACAAGGAAGATCATCAATGCCGAGAGAATATTGATGGCTTGTAAAATGAGGAGCGTTAAGCGCCATTTAAAATCAACAACACGAAGTTTATCTTTTCTCTGATAATGGGTAAAAAGGATAATGAGCTTACTAATGCCGTAATAGGTGGAGATGGAAATGGCAAAGGCAAAGAGTAGCGCAATCCCTTCATGAGTCACAAAATCCCAGAGATTATCGATAAACTTGCGGAAGAAATGTCGATTATCCGTTAAATCTAGTAGTTTTAGCTGAACAATACTTTCCTGATGCTCAAGGGATTTCAGGCGATCACTCCATTCATCATTGACTTTGGTCAGTAACTTTTGAGAATTATCATTAAGCTCATCTGAATGAATGGTTTCAAGCGTATTTAAGCCTGATTTTGCCAGTGAAATTTTCTTCTGTAACTCTTTTTGCTCTTCATGTAGAAGATCAATTTGCTGCGTTTTCTCGGTCGCTCTTTGCATCTGCGCAAAGAAAGGCTGAAGAATCTGTAAAATTTCTTGTTGCCAATTATAGTTTAAATTCGCCGTTGCGGGATCGGGTTTTACTTCGGTAAAAAGGGAGATATCAATACCGCCCAACACCGTCTGCTCAAAGAGCGAAGCGAATTCCTTACTTTGATGATTGAGCGTTTGTAAGCGCTGCGTGAGATCTTGTTTCTCATCTTCCGATATATCCTTGCGATTAATCTCTTTCTGCAATTCACTTCGGCGCTGATTGATATCTGCAATCTTAAGTTCAATATCATTGAGTTTCGTGATGCGCTCTTGATTTGAAATTTCTTCAGAAAAAGAGATCGATGTGAAACTTAACGACAGTAGAAGTATTGCGATACTTAAAATAGAGATACTGATCGATTTGAATGCCCGCATGTACACGCCTTCTATTAAATGGTGTTATCAAGATGATATTTCAAAAGAATAGGGAATGTTTAATCATAATATAAAGCGTATGAAAAGGGCATGAAAGAATCAAGATTCTCATGAGAAGGTAGTCTTCATTACGTAGTTATAGTCACTTTTTGATACTTAGACAATGATTTTAAAAGATGATTTAAATCGATATTCCTCAAATGAATTATTTTTTATATAAACAATTTTTCATTAAATAGTATAAATTTATTAGATATTATTTTTAATAATTATCAATTTTTATTGAATAGTGTATTTAGTTACTTGTGTTTTTTTGAGGTAATCAATATATGTTTAAAAGTAAAATGCTCAATAGTGAGGTAAATAGTGTACTTGCAAGACTTGGACATACAGATCAACTTGTTGTTGCAGATGCAGGATTACCGATTCCAAACAGCGTAACACGCATTGATTTAGCGCTTATTCCCGGTGTTCCAAGTTTCATTGAAACCTTACAAGCGATCATGGAAGTGATGCAGATAGAAAAGGTGATTTTAGCCGATGAGATTGAAACTCAAAATCCAGAACTTCATACAGCGACATTGAAATTAATAGAAAGTTATTCTCAAAAAAATAGAGAAGCATTGAATAAACCGGCGATTATCATTGAGTATGTTTCCCACGAAGAATTTAAGGCTAAAACGCAATTAGAACCTTGCAAAGCGATTGTTCGCACAGGGGAATGTACGCCTTATGCGAATATTATTTTAGAATCAGGCGTGGTGTTTTAATCATGAATGAAAAATTATTGAGTATTCAGGAAGTCAGCAAAGCTTTTCCCGGCGTTCAAGCTCTAAATAAAGTAAATTTAAATGTATATGCCGGCAAAGTTATGGCGTTATTAGGTGAAAATGGGGCGGGAAAGTCTACTTTAATGAAGGTGCTGACCGGCATTTATAGTAAAGATACCGGTAAGATTGAATATTTAAATGATGAAGTGATCTTTAAAAATCCTCGAGAATCTCAAATTGCTGGCATTGGGATTATCCATCAAGAATTGAATTTAATTCCTGAATTATCCATTGCTGAAAATATCTTTTTAGGACGAGAATTTACCAATCGTTTCGGCTGTATTAACTGGAAAAAGATGCATGTGGAAGCACAAGTCTTATTGGATCGATTAAATGTTCCTTATAGTACCGATACGCTTTTGGGGGAATTATCCATCGGTGGCCAGCAGATGGTGGAGATTGCAAAAGTTTTAAGTTATGACACAAAAGTCATCATTATGGATGAACCCACGGATGCCTTAACAGATACAGAAACCGAAGCATTATTTAGCGTGATTCGGGAGTTAAAAGCAGAAGGTGTTGGCATTGTCTATATTTCTCATCGGTTAAAAGAGATATTTGAAATATGTGATGATGTGACGGTGATTCGAGATGGACAATTTGTCGCCGAAAAACCTGTTAGCGAGTTAATGGAAGAAACGTTGATTGAGTTAATGGTTGGGCGAAAACTAGAAGATCAATATCCTCGATTAGATAAAGATGCCGGTGATACGATTTTGGCGGTGAAAGACCTTCATGCGGACGGCGTCAATGGCGTAAGCTTTGAATTGAAAAAGGGAGAGATTTTAGGTATTGCCGGATTAATGGGATCTGGCAGAACAGAGTTAATGAAAGCGATTTACGGCGCAAATTCTAAAAGTTCGGGAAGGGTTGAGTTAGAAGGAAAAACCATCTCTATTCGTTCGGCAGTAGAAGCTCTCAAATATGGCATTGTGTATATTTCTGAAGACCGAAAACGAGATGGTTTAGTGCTATCCATGAGCGTAAAAGAGAATATGACCTTAAGTTCATTAGACCTGTTTCAGGGAATGACTAAAAGTTTAAGATTAAAAGAGGAAATTGTTGCTGTGAAAGAATATATCGATGCTTTTAATATTAAAACACCTCATTTAGAGCAAAATATCTCTCTACTTTCCGGCGGAAATCAGCAGAAAATTGCGATTGCAAAAGGGTTAATGACTCAGCCGAAAGTGTTGATTTTAGATGAACCCACACGGGGTGTTGATGTTGGGGCGAAAAAAGAGATTTATGATTTGATTAATGAATTTAAAGCACGAGGATTAAGTGTGATTTTAGTATCCTCGGAAATGCCGGAAGTATTAGGAATGAGCGATCGAATCCTTGTGATGCACGAAGGCAAAATCACAGCAGAATTCACACACGATGAAGCGACACAAGAGAAAATTATGACAGCTGCGGTTGGTAAAATAGAAGGAGAAGTGTAATGCAACACGGGATTAAAAAGTTTTTAATAGATCAGAAATCGCTGATTGCATTAGTCGTATTAATCATTGGTGTTTCAACGTTAAATGAAAATTTCTTCACGCTGAATAATATCTACAATATTCTGCAACAAACCTCTGTAAATGCAATTATCGCCGTAGGAATGACTTTAGTAATTTTAACAAGTGGCATCGATCTTTCTGTGGGTTCCGTTTTTGCTTTAACGGGCGCTGTTGCCGCATCCATTATTGGGCATGATATGAATCCTTTTATCGCCATTATTGCCGCTTTAGCATTAGGCGCTTTGATCGGCTGTAGTTCTGGGATTATTATCGCAAAAGGGAAGCTTCAAGCATTTATTGCTACATTAGTGATGATGTTGATTATCCGAGGGGCAACGCAAGTATATACTCAAGGAAGTCCGATTGGACTTGGAATGAGTGATTATGCCTTTATGTTTGAGTGGATTGGTTTTGGCCGAGTATTGGGGGTTCCTGTACCGATTATTATTATGGCGCTAGTGTTTATTGCCGCTTGGTATCTTTTAAAGTTTACGAAATTAGGCAGACATATTTATGCCGTTGGGGGAAATGAAGCTGCGACAAAATTATCCGGCATTAATGTGGATCGAGTGAAAATTATTGTCTATATGCTAAGTGGTTTACTTTGCGCTGTTGCGGCAATGATCGAGGTTTCGAGATTATCATCTGCGCAACCAACCGCCGGAATGGGATATGAAATGGATGCCATTGCCGCAGTTGTATTAGGCGGAACAAGCATGGCAGGTGGAAGAGGGAAAATTATTGGCACTTTAATTGGTGCCTTGATTTTAGGATTCTTAAATAACGGGATGAACTTATTGGGCGTGGATGCTTATTATCAGATGATTGTAAAAGGGAGTGTCATTTTATTAGCAGTTTTAATTGATAATAAAACAGTTCGTTCTTAAAAATTGGTGGGTAAAACAATTCAAAGGATCAATATAAGACGTTTTAAAAGGTATCTGTAAAATTATTTTTAATAGTATCGTAATGATATTACAACATTATTTAATTAGGAGTATTTATGAAAAAACATCTATTAAAAACGGCGTTAGTGAGTGCTTTAAGTATTGGTTTAATGGGAAGTGTTGCTTTTTCACAAGAGAAAATGGCGCTTGTAGTATCTACTTTAAATAATCCTTTTTTTGTGACATTGAAAGATGGTGCGGTACAAAAAGCGAATGAGCTCGGTTATGAATTAGTGGTATTAGATTCTCAAAATAATCCAGCAAAAGAGCTTGCAAACGTGGAAGATATTCTCGTAAAAGGGACGAAAGTTTTATTAATTAATCCTACAGATTCAGAAGCCGTTGGAAATGCCATATCTGCTGCTAATAAAGCTGGTGTGCCGGTAATTACCCTTGATAGAGAAAGTCTTAAAGGAGAGGTTGTCAGCCATATTGCATCTGATAATGTTGCCGGTGGAAAAATTGCCGGGGATTACATTGTTGAGCAATTAGGCAATGATGTGAAAGTTATTCAGCTTCAGGGAATTACGGGAACATCGGCATCTCGTGAGCGTGGAGAGGGCTTTAAACAAGCGCAATCTGAGCATGATTTTACAATTATTGCTGCGCAACCTGCGGATTTTGATAGAGCAAAAGGCATGAATGTTATGCAAAATCTGTTAACTGCAAATCCAAATGTTCAAGCCGTATTTGCGGAAAATGACGAAATGGCATTAGGCGCCATTCGCGCCATTCGTTCTGCTGGAAATAGTAATATTTTAGTGGTGGGTTTTGATGGTACAGAAGATGCCATCAAAGCTGTTGAACGTGGTCAAATGGCAGCAACGATTGCTCAGCAACCAGAATTGATTGGCGCAAAAGGCGTGGAAGCGGCTGATTTAATTATTAAAGGTGAAGCGCCTGATAGTAATATTCCTGTGGAATTAAAAGTGATTACAAAATAATAAATAGTAGTCGAAAGGGATTCTTTTTGACTTATAAATATTATTTGAGTCTTAGGGGTCAATAAAGAAACCTCTACTTTTATAAAGTAAGAGGTTTTTGTATTTATTAAGATTATTTATACAAGATAGGGATTTAAACCGAAGGTCTTATAGTGTGCATTTGATAGTTTTATAGATAATGGAAGAGTGATTAAATCTTCAATAAATGGATCTGAGTTAGGGGTTTGACTACGATCTAGAAATTTTAAATAGCTATAACATTCATCGCATACTTCAGCATGCATTGGGCTGTTGAGTTGTTCAATTTTATCTCGATAAAGAAATTGATTGCTATCACAAATAGTGCAGGTACTTCGAACGACATGCCATTTCGTTTCACAAAAACTACAGTAGAGATAACGCAATCCATGCTCAGAGTTATCTAATACACTACTAATTGCCGGCATTTTACAACATGGACAGGACTCTTTATTATCGACCATATGTTTTTCACCTACAGAACAGTTCGTTGCGAAAGAATGTAACAATGCTTGCATGGATGTTAGTAGAAATATGCGTTTAGGTGCAGGAATCAATTCTAAATCAAGATTTAAAATTTTTTGGAAATACTTGTTATTTTGGTGCGCATCTTCAATTTTTTCTAATAGATTCAGTAATATTTTGATAATTTCACTATATTTCTGAGAATCATCTGATTTTTCGAATATCTCTATAAGAGATTCACACAGAAGAATAGTTGCTTGTTTGAAATTCTCTGAAAGATTTGCAGTATTAATGATGGATGATTTTTGAGAAAAGGAAATCGGTGTATTCTGACAATTTAGAGATTGAAAAATAGTATTTTGAGCAGATACAATTGCCATTAAGAATGGAATAATTGGGGAATGAGGTTGTTTTTGAAGGGCAATTTCTAGTGATTGCAAACGAAGTAAGTAATTATTTTTTTCAGGAAATATTACTTGGACAATTTCTTGAGTAGTACTAGTTGAATTCATTTCCATATAAAATAGATCTCATTATCAAATTTTTTGGAGTTACGTGAAAACCAGCTATTGAGAGAGCTGGTTTTCATAGAAGTATTAATGATAATAATTATATAATAATGAATGTAAATTATTTATTTTGCATCATCTGTTTTTGAGGGCGTGGTCACTTCTTTGTGCCACAGAGGATGATGACTCTCTGCCCATTTTTCAGTAACAACGCCTTCTGTCATTGCTCGAATCGTCCCTTTCACCCAAATAGCCGCATACACATGCACGATAATTGATGCGATGAGAATCAGTGCAGACCATGCATGAAGTAAAATCGCAATTCTTCGAAGCGGAATACTAAACTCATTCGCAAAGTAGGGTTGCCACATCATAATGCCAGTAACGATTAAAATAATCATTGTTAAAGACATGATCCAAAACATGATTTTTTGACCGGCATTATATTTCCCGACATTCGGCATATGTTCGCCTTTAATGACTTTCTTAACAGAGAAAGCCCATTTGATATCTTCTTTGTTAATGAAGTTGCGACTCACATATCGAAAAAATTGCACAAAAAAGCCAACAAACATAATCACGCCGACAAAAGGATGCACAATTCGTGCCATTTGTGGTGTGCCAAATATTTGGCTGAACCAGAAAAAGCTTGGATAGAAAAAAGCTAATCCTGAAAATGCTAAAAGAATAAAGCATGCCGCAACAATCCAATGATTAATACGTTCAGATGCGGAATAGCGTTTGATCAATCTATTTTTAGTCATCGCTTATTCTCCTTTTTTAGAGTTTTTCTTGGGATCAATCACGTCTTTTCCTTCATCAGGATCATCAGCGCGACTCGGTCCTACGGTTACGTAATGTAAAAATCCAGTAAAGATTGCTGCCGCAATTCCAAATGTGGAAAGTGGTTTTAAGAAGCCTTTCCAAAGACTTGTGATCGGGCTAATTTGTGGATCTTTTGGTAAGCCACTATAAAGTTTAGGATTATCTGCATGATGAAGCACATACATCACATGGGTTCCGCCAACGCCGGCAGGATCATAAAGACCGGCATTTTCATAGCCACGATCATTGAGATCTTTGATGCGCATATTTGCATACACTTTCATATCTTCTTTAGACCCAAATTGAATCGCACCTGTTGGGCAAGACTTCACGCAAGCAGGCTCTTGTCCTACGGCAATGCGATCAGAGCAGAGCGAGCATTTATAGGCTTTATTATCTTTCTTACTTAAACGGGGAATATCGAAAGGGCAGCCGGTAATACAGTAACCACAGCCAATGCAGTTTTCTTGATTGAAATCCACGATTCCATTATTGTATTGCACAATGGCACCGGGAGAAGGACAGGCTTTTAAACAGCCCGGATCTTCGCAGTGCATGCAGCCATCTTTACGAATCAGCCATTCAAGTTTGCCATTTTCTGTGGTTTCATTGAAGCGCATCACCGTCCAAGAATCATTGGTGAGATCAGGGGGATTGTTATAGGTTCCATCGCAAGTTCCCACAACATCTCGAATATCATTCCATTCAGAGCACGCAACTTGACAAGCTTTACAGCCGATACAAGTTGTCACATCGATGAGCTTTGCAACTTCCACTACAGGCTTACGAACATCCGGCGATTTCGTTGAGGTTGCGGAACGTTGTTTAATATCTAAGGATTCTAAAATCATTTTCAGCAGCCTCTTATGCGTTGAGTGGTTCGATATTCACAAGGAATGTTTTATATTCAGGAGTTTGTGTATTAGCATCTCCCACGGCAACAGGCAGGAAGTTTGTCATAAATCCTTTTTGTGCCACGCTTTCAAAGCCCCAATGCAGTGGAACGCCGACTTGATGAATGGTTTTTCCATCGACCGTTAAAGGTGTGATTCGTTTAGTCACAACGGCAACGGCTTCAATAAAGCCACGATTGGAAGAAACTTTGACTTTGTCGCCAATATTAATCCCTTTTTCGGCCGCGAGTTCTTCGCTGATTTCTACAAATTGTTCCGGTTGCGTAATTGCCGCAAGCAGTGCATTTTTCGTCCAGAATTGGAAATGCTCTGTTAAACGGTACGTTGTGCCGACATAAGGGAAATCTTCATGAGAACCGAGAAGTTCACGATCTCGTTTAAAGATCCGCACCGCAGGGTTATTCACTTGTGAATAGAGCGGATTATAACCAAGCGGATTTTCCATCGCTTCAAAGTGCGTTGGGAACGGTCCATCGACGAGTTTATCGGCGGATGATAATCGTCCAACCCCTTCAGGATTCATAATGAAAGGATTCATATCACTGCCAGGTTTTGCCGTTGCATCAAAGTCTGGCACATCCCAACCAACCCATTTTTCATCATTCCATTTAAATAGACGGCGTTTTGGATCCCAAGGATTTCCCATTCTATCGGCAGAAGCTCGGTTATAGAGAATTCGTCTATTTGCCGGCCAAGCCCACGCCCATTTTGAAGTGATTCCTAAACCTGAGGGATCGCTATTATCTCGGCGCGCCATTTGGTTGCCTGCTTCTGTCCAAGAGCCGGCATAAATCCAGCAACCAGAAGCGGTTGAACCATCGGCACGAAGTTCGGCAAAGCTACTTAAAAGCTCGCCTTTTTTACGAATGATATTACCATTCGCATCGTAGAGATCCTCTAAGGCATAACCATTTTGTTCTTTGGTAATCTCTTCCGGCGTTGGGAATAAGGGCTGTGCGTAATCCCACTGAATATTCATAATGGGTTCATGGAAAGCACCACCTTCTTTTGCATAGAGTTCACGAAGTTTAAAGAGTAGGCGAGATAGAATCTCAGTATCCCCTTTAGATTCTCCAGGTGCATCTGCCGCTTGGTAATGCCATTGAAGCCAGCGAGCAGAGTTCACAATAGAACCTTTTCCTTCCACAAAACAGTTTGCCGGCAAACGGAAAACCGTTGTCATGATCTCTTTGGGATCGCTGTCATTATGTTTGCCGTGATTTTCCCAGAAGCTACCTGTTTCTGTGGTTTGTGGATCAATCACCACAAGGTATTTCAGTTTTGAAAGAGATTCTCTATTTTTATTGGAATCTGGAATTGCCGCTAAAGGATTGAATCCTTGACAGATATAGCCATTCATTTCGCCATTACGCATCATTTCAAATGAGTGAATAATGTCATACATTTTGTCCCATTTTGGAAGGTAATCAAATGCGAAGTTATTGGCTTTTGTCGCATGTTTTCCATAAAAGGTTTTCATCATACTATTGAAGAATTTAGGCGTGTTTTTCCAATAGTTCATCTGTTCAGGACGAAGGGCTTTGGGCGTTGTTTCTGTAATATATTTCTCATAGCTATCTTGAGAATCGCTTGGAAGATTGAGATATGCCGGCAACTGCGTTGAAAGCAGACCTAAGTCTGTTAAACCTTGAATATTGGAATGTCCACGAAGTGCATTCACGCCACCGCCGGGAACGCCCATATTTCCTAAAAGAAGTTGCACCATTGCCATAGTACGAATCATCTGCGTACCAACAGTATGTTGCGTCCAGCCCAGTGCATATAAAATCGTAGAAACACGGTTATTTGCTGAGCATTCTCCAAGAGTTTTTGCAACATGGAGGAAATCTTCAATGGGCGTTCCTGTCACACGATTGACCATTTCCGGCGTGTATTTCTCATAATGTTTTTTCATCATGTTGAATACAGAGCGAGGATGGGAAAGATCATGAGAAGTATCCAGTTTCGCATAGCCATTTTCATCAAGATCGTATGTCCAAGATTCTCGTTCATATTTTCCTGATTTAGGATCCCAGCCCGAGAATAAGCCATCTTCAAAATCATAATCAGGATGCATGATGAATTTCGCATTGGTATATTCACGCACATATTCCCAGTTGATTTTATTATTTTCAATCAGCCAGCGAATTAAGCCGCCGAGAAAGACAATATCAGAGCCAGAACGAATTGGCGCATAGAAGTCGGCAACGGCAGCGGTTCGATTAAATCGAGGATCCACGCACAGAAGTTTTGCACCCCGTTTTTTACCTTCGATTGCCCATTTAAAACCCACAGGATGCGCTTCAGCGGCATTTCCGCCCATGACTAAAATGACATCGGCATTACGAATATCGACCCAGTGGTTTGTCATAGCACCACGGCCAAAAGTTGCCGCTAAACTTGCTACGGTTGAACCGTGGCAAACACGTGCTTGGTTATCAATAGAGAGCATGCCAAGGGAGCGAACAAATTTGCCGGTAATAAAACCATTCTCATTGGTGGTTGCTGATGTTGCTAAAAATCCAGTAGAAGTCCAGCGATTGACGGTAACACCGTCCTTATTTTTTGCTTGGAAGTTTTCATCACGGTCATCTTTCATAAACCTAGCTATTTCATCAAGCGCAGAATCCCACGAGATTGGTTCCCATGTATCAGAGCCAGGGCGGCGAACTTCAGGATATTTCACGCGATTAGGGCTATGCACAAAATCAATGACGCCGGCACCTTTCGGGCAGAGAGAGCCTCGACTAACAGGATGATCGGGATCTCCCTCAATATGCATAATCTCGGCATGGGAATTTTTAGATTTTCCACCCATAGAATATACGAGCATACCGCAACCGACTGAGCAATAAGTACATACTGTACGAGTCTCTTTTGCTCTAGAGATTTTATACTCTCGTACTGCTGCTTCTGAAATATTTGGAACCATTCCAAGTGCTGCAAGGCTTGTTCCGCCTACAGTTCCTGCCGAAACTTTAAAAAATTGCCGTCTTGATAAGTGCATAATCGATACCTTTCTATTCCAGAAATGAACGGCAATGATGACTTTTAAAGTATATAACCGTTGCTAATCTAGGGGATATTCACAAAATAAACGTTATATTTTATCTTTATAAAAAGGATAATATTTCAACATGTGTAAATGTTTGTATTCATCCACAGAGGCGAGAGAATTCAAAATGTCATTGAGGATATTTCTTAAATAACAATAAGATGGGTTTTATCGCTTCATGAATAGAATAGTGAGCTATGATGAAAAATAGAATTTAAAGATCTTCAAAGAGAGCGTTTTAATATTATTGAGTGTTTACTCTGTGAAATGATAATTTTAGATTTGATTTCAGGTATACTTTTCTAGATGTTGAGTTTTGAAATGAGAGTACTCTTTTCTCGATTTACTTGTAGAAAGAGGGCGAAGCTCATATGTGAGTGCCTAATAGTTTCTCTCATGATTCCATTTCTAATGGAATAAAACTCAATAACAATATAATAAGCGAGTTGAATGGATACCATTAAATATGCGTTTATAACCCTTTTTTCTTCCATTACTTTGTTAAAGACCGTGCTATGAATAATTTAGAACTTGAAAATATTATTAATCAAAAATTAGAGAGCAATTCAATTAAGGATTATGTTCCGAATGGTTTGCAGATAGAAGGGAAACAAGAGGTAAAAAGAATTTTAACTGGCGTTACCGCAAGTTTAGAATTGATTGAAATCGCCATTGAAAGAGAAGTAGATGCGATTTTGGTCCATCATGGGTATTTTTGGAAAAGTGAATCTCCTCTTATTAAAGGGATGAAATATCAAAGAATTAAAAAACTCATTGAAAACGGTATTAATCTGTATGCATATCATCTGCCGTTAGATTTACATTCGGAACTTGGAAATAACGTATTGTTGGGGAATCTCTTGAATGTTCAAAATATCGCTCCACTTTCTGATAATCAGCCATTAGTGCTAACGGGAGATTTACCGGTTGAGATGGACATTGTGACTTTCTCGAAAATCATTGATAAAACGCTTCATAGACAACCTTTTATTGAAGCTTCAGGTCCTAAAGTGCTGAAAAAAATCGCTTGGTGTACGGGGGCTGCACAAGATTATTTAGAAGAAGTGGCAAATGCCGGCTTTGATGCATTTATTACCGGAGAAGTGTCGGAGAGAACCATCTATATTGCAAGGGAACTAGGCATTCATTTTATTGCGGCGGGGCATCATGCAACAGAGCGAGATGGTGTAAAAGCTTTGGGGCAGTGGTTGGCAGATAATTATCATTTAGATGTGGAATTTATAGATATTAATAACCCTATTTAGATGTAAAATAAGCGATTGAGTCATAGAAAATGGCGATGCAGTTGGGGATAGTGTAATGCTCCTAGAATGATTGTAATCAATGGATCAAATCCATAAGGATGTTCTCTTCTGACAAGTCATTTGAATATTGCTAAGCATGCTATTCATGACGCATTCGACAGAAATAAATAAACAGAGTCAATAAATCTAGGGAAGCATTCATAAAATGCTTTTGACCAAGGAAATATATAAATGTCAGTACCGCAAGATGATCTTGAAACAAGCAATGAGAACGATTTGCAAGCAGATACCGCTCAGCAGGCTTCTGAAAGCGAATCCAACAACATTAAAAAACCGCGACCTAAAAAAAAGAAACGTTCTTTATTGGGCCGTTTGATCACATCTATATTTAGTACAGTGTTCATGCTTGTCATTTTAGTCATCTCTTTGCTCTATTTTTTTATAGATACACAAGCGGGATTAAAAACATTGACGTATCTCGCGAATCGTTACGCCTCTGAATATGTCTCTATTGAAGAGGCAAATGGTAGATTAGGTAAAGACTTTAGTTTAAAAAATGTAGAAGTGCGTTTACCGAATTACCCGGCATTAGAAATTCCATATATCGCTTTGAAATGGGATTATTGGCAATTATTAGAAAAAAATGTAGACATTGAATCATTGCAGATTTCAGGGGCGGATTTAAACTTTACGCCCATTGCAGAAGTACTAGCTCCGTCTGAAACAGAGAGTACAACGCCATTTTCATTAAAAGATCTGAATATCCCAATCAATGCAACATTGTCACTTGTAGATTTAGATAGCAGTACGTTGAAAATCGGCGATACGCATTTAGCAGTCAATAACTTCAGGATAGAAGCGCTCACTTTAGTGGATAATCATTTGCGGTTAAAAGATGCGATAGGCGATCTGCAGGTTTTAGTAGGAAGTGATATCGATCTTCCTTTTATAGTGGCTTTAAATGGCGATGTCACAGCAGAAACAGAATTATTGGATCTTAATTTAGCAGTTTATGCGCAAGATGCCTTGATACAAGGGAATGAATTAAATCTTGCTTTAAATAGTGAGTTAAAAGGCACTTTAGATCAATTTGATCTGAATTTAGATGGGCGCGTGGATTGGCAGAATGTGCTCAATGACCCAATTTTATTGAAATTAAACAATCATATTACCTCTTTAAATGAGGTTAAAACCTATTTACATATCAAAAACCTCAAAAATCAAATCACGCTCAATAGTCTGTGGTTAATGGATAAACCATCGGATTTTGATCTGGATTTGAAGATGAATGTTCCTTATTTATCACAATTGCATCCTGGAATCAGAGGATCGGTTTATGGGGATATTGATCTAGAAGGGGATTTAATGAAACCTCTTTTAACAGCAGATATGAGTGTGAAGGGATTATCCGCATTTGGAGTGCAATTAGAATCTCTGCAATTAAATGGTACACATGATAATTATGATGCAAAAGTCTCTTTAGAAGCGAATCGTTTAAAATTCCAGGAATTTTATTTAGCCTTAATTGGCCTGCATTTAGATGGAACTCTGACAGAAGAGTTTGAGTTTGATTTAGTGGTAAAAGATCTAGTAAAAGCAGAAAGTCCTGCAGACATAGAGGAAGTTACTAAGAAATATGGCGATACTTTAGATATTGAATATACTAAAACCTCAGAGGGAGAAGACGATGAAGAGGTTTGGTATGCAGAGAATGTTCCCTTAGATTTAACACCAAAAGGTTCTGTAGAAGTATTGGTTGAAAATATGATTTATGATGTGAAAGGAACAGCTGAATCTCATAAATTTAAATATGCATTGAATAGTCTTTTAGGAAATATTCAATCGACAGGGATTGCATCTCTGAAAAATATCACGACAGATCCTTCATTTCATCTATTCCTTGAGCAATCGAATGTTCAATCTCCTTATGTAGGTGATTTTAAACTCAATAAGCCGGCATATTTTTACTTTAATGCATTGCAACAAGTTGTAAAACTTAGTCCTGTTTGTTATCAGCAAAATTATGTGGCGTTTTGTACGGAAGGTGCAAGAACGGATAAGGGGCTAAATACGGCAGTTATGACATTACATAATTTGCCATCTTCATTACTGACACCCTATTTGCCGGAGGATATTTCTATTAATACCAAAGCAAATGCCACTATTGCCGGTAAGTTTACAACCATGGAAGACTTTCTTGGAATTGTGAATGTGTCACTTTCAAAAGGAGATATTCGCTATCGCTTACAAGGCAGGGAAGTACTAGTGCCTCTCGATAAAACACAATTAGAAGTATTGGCGAAGCCTCAAGGTATTACATCTAATTTAAATGTAGATTGGGGAAAATACCTTGCGATTAATGGCAAAGCGTCTTTAACAGATCTTCTTAAAGAGAATCTTGTAGATGCAAGTCTAAAAGCGAATATCCCGAGCTTTGATTGGGTCTCGCCCTTAGTCCCAGTATTACAAGATTTAAATGGACAAGTGAATTTTACCTCAACAGTCACGGGTTCTTTACATAAACCGACATTAGCCGCTGATTTATCAGTGAGAGATGGAAGATTATATGTGGCCTCTTTAAATAGTCGTCTGAAAGATATTAATTTAGATGTAAATCTCAAAGAGGGAACGCCGGAGTTTTTTATTAAGGGAAATATCGGCACCAATGAGGGTAACTTAAAACTAGATGGTTATTACAATATTGCTAATTACAGTACTGCTATTACAGCGGATGGTGAAAATCTATTACTTGCAGATAGTGACAATATTAAAGTAAAAGTCACTCCTCACTTGAAATTTGTTGGCACTGGTAAAAATGGCGGTGATAAATATCAATTAACGGGAACAGTTCGAGTACCAGAATTAACGTATCTTCATTCATCAGGAGGAAGCGGTGGTTCAGTCGTAACGGTATCTGAAGATACGATCATCATTGGGGATGGAAGTGATCAGAGCCGAGAAAGCAGTTTTATGGATAATTTCAAGATGGATTTGAATGTCATTTTAGGACAGAAAATTCTTGTAGGAGCGGAAGGGCTTAAAGCAAATCTGAGCGGTAGTTTAAAGGTTCTGAAAGATTACCAACAACCTATCCGTGGTTTAGGTGTAATAAATGTAGGAAAAGGGGAGTTTGATATTTATGGACAAGTATTAACGCTTGATCGCGGAAAAATTCAATTTTCAGGAACTACCATTACAAACCCCGCTTTAGATATTCAAGCTTCTCGTAAGTTTGTTAATGAAATTGAAGGAAGAGAGATGCAAGTGGGGGTGAAGGTATTAGGAAGTGTGGAAGCTCCTAGAATTCAGCTTTATTCATCTCCGGCAATGACGGATATTGAAATAGCATCTTACTTATTTTTGGGAAGAAGCCCGAATTTAGAATCGCCTACGGAAAATCTAATGTTATTAAATATGGTTCGTAAAGTTGCTACAGGCGCTCCTATTTCAAGTTCTGAAGAGAGTATTGCTAATCAGTTGGGATTAACAGATTTAGGGTTTGTAACGACCCCAACGGGAGCAACAGGCGTTGGCTTAGGGAAACGTTTTGCGAATAGTTTTTATGTAGGATTAGGGGTTGGTATAGAAGATAGTGAGGGTGCATTTGCCATATTCCGCTATAACTTTATGAAATACTTTAACCTTAATACGGCATTTATGAGTGAAGGTGAGAGTTTTAATATTAACTATTTAAGAGATTTCTAAGATTGTTTAATATTGTTTCTATAAAGCATGCAAAAAACTAGATTTAGATGTATTGATGCTGAACTTTTTTAAAGTTTTAAGATTTTAAAGGGTAGTATTAAAAAACGCTGTTAGAGCTCACTCTTGTAGATGAATGAAGATATCAGTATTATCGGTATCTAATAGTGTCCAATATACAAAATTAAAACCCACTGAAAACAGAAAGTATTCATCTGTTTTCAGTGGGTTTTCTTATTCTTGCCCAAATGAATGTATCTAGTTAAGCACCATTTTGTCCACGATTACGTAGCGCATGATCTAGTAATACAATCGCTAACATCGCTTCGGCAATCGGTGTTGCACGAATGCCGACACAAGGATCATGACGGCCTTTGGTAATGACGGTTGTTTCTTCGCCGAAAGCATTGACGGTTCTTCCTTCTAAACGAAGGCTTGAAGTCGGTTTTAGAGCAATGTGGGTAATGATGGGCTGACCTGAAGAGATGCCACCTAAAATACCGCCGGCATGATTGGAGAGAAAACCTTCTTTGGTGATTTCATCTCTAAACTCTGTGCCGAGAGCTTCAATACAATCAAATCCATCGCCAATTTCAACGCCTTTAACGGCATTAATGCCCATCATGGCATGTGCAATATCTGCATCTAAACGATCAAATACTGGTTCCCCTAAACCTACCGGCGGATTATTGGCAATCACTGTCACTTTTGCACCGATAGAATCGCCGGATTTACGGAGTTCATCCATATAGGTTTCAAGCTTTGCCACATCTTCAATTGCCGGCCAGAAGAAAGGATTGTTTTCCGCTTCAATATCTTCTTTTTGGAAAGTAGAAGGTTGAATCGGACCTAATTGAGAGAGATAACCATAAATTTCTGTATTGTAGAGTTTTTTGAGTGCCGCTTTGGCAATAGCACCGGCAGCAACACGAATGGCAGTTTCTCTTGCGCTTGATCTTCCTCCACCACGATAATCTCTAAATCCATATTTATGATGATAGGTAAAGTCGGCATGTCCTGGTCTAAAGAGATCTTTAATATCGTTATAATCTTTCGAGCGCTGATCTTCATTCTCGATGATTAAGGCAATAGACGTTCCTGTTGTTTTGCCTTCAAAAACGCCGGAAAGAATAGTCACTTTATCCGCTTCACGGCGTTGTGTTGTGTGACGAGATTGCCCAGGTTTACGGCGATCTAAATCGATTTGAAGCATTTCTTCATTAATCTCAATGCCGGGAGGACAACCATCGACAATCGCTACTAAAGCTTTGCCGTGACTTTCTCCTGCGGTACTGACACAAAATAGTTTACCAATGCTATTGCCGGACATGCGTGAATTCTCCCTTGCAGATACAATTAATGTTTATTTTATTAGCCATGCAGAATAGCATTTTTTTATATAGATAGCATCTCTGAATCCGCATTTTCAGAAGCATAAGAAAGACCTAAACAGAGGATTGTTGAGAGATTAATTTGATATTTTTTTAACCAAAAGTCGACATAATGTGTTATAAAATGTTGGAAATTTTTGAAAGAGTGCCTGTGTCATTGAATATAAATGGGGCGCAATTGATTCTTAGATATGAGTGATTTAGTCATTCATCGAATCAGATTAATAAGGGATTTGTAGATGGTTTTTCAAAAAAATAGTTTAGTTATAAAGTACGGCTTATGGGTGCTTTTGGCGCTTTTGTTATTATGTTTAGGACCTTCAAAAGCACAAGAAAACTCAGAAGAAAATGCTTTTCTATGGACGATTCAATATAACAATCGAGATGTCGGAACATTATTAGGAACGGTTCATATTGGGAGTGAAAATGCGACTCTCTCTTCAGAAGCGAAACGATTATTAGACCAAAGTCATACGTTGGTAACAGAAAATACAGTGCTTTTTAAAAAAGATGCACATTTTCAGGAAGTCTATGCTAAAGCGATTATTAATAGTTTTAAGCCTTCTACAGAAACTTTAGAAGAGCGATTTGGTAGCGAGTATGCGAAGGCTATTCAAGATATCTTAATCAGTTATGGTGTCGTTTCTGTTTACCAGCAAGATAGAATGTCTAATGAATTTATCATGATGCTGATGCTTGCGAAAGTAGGAGGCGATTATCATGAAATTTATGGTGCGGAAAAGCTACTACAGAACTATTTATCTGAACGTAAAATTAAAAATATAGGTTTAGAAAAGGTTGAACAGACACTTAATCTCTACGTTGAAGCAGCGAAGCCTGTTTCTAAGTTCATGATTGAAGCATTAGTGGATAATCAAGCAGAATTGCAGATGCTATTGCAATCTTTGATCACGAGTTATGAGAAGAAAGATATCGTAGGCTTTTTGGATGGGTTAGAGCAATTGGATGAAATCGGTTCTTTTACAGAAAGCCAGCAACGCTTAAAGGATGAAAATTACCATCAAACCCTGATTGTCGATCGTAACAAAGATTGGATAGAAATATTACAGCCCCTCTTGAAGCAGGCGGATAATAAAGACCAACCATACTTTATTGCTGTAGGTGCTATGCATCTTTTTGGTGAAGAGGGCATGGTTCAATTACTTGAAGCAAATGGTTTTAAATTACTGCCGATTGCTGAATATTAAAAGTTACAGTAGCTGAGAATATGTAAAGGAATATCACTATACGATAGAGATAAGATGTTTTATGATTTATGAGCGCTCTTCAAGAGAGCCATTCATTTCTTCATTGATGAACAGTTATCAGTGATCTTCATTTTTCATTATCTCGTTCAAAAAAAGGATTTTTTTGTATCATGGCAACTTTTAGGCAGTACCTAACGCAAAAAGGGATTTCGCTTTCACCAAGAGTTTATTTTATTGATGCGCTGAGTTATATGGCGCTTGGACTTTTCTCATCACTATTGATGGGGCTTATTGTTAAAACGCTTGGACAACAACTTGGAATAGAATCTTTTGTGGAGTTAGGTAGCTTTGCGATGGATCCGAAAATTGTCGGAGGAGCGATTGGTGTTGCGATTGCCATGAGTTTAAAAGCTCCTCCTTTAATCCTTTTTTCAGCGGTATTTGTCGGCGCGTTTGGGAATCATTTAGGAGGTCCTGCCGGCGCTTATGTGTCTGTATTAATTGCGGTCGAAGTTGCGAAACTTGTGTATAAGCTCACAAAATTAGATATTATCTTAGTACCATTTTGTACCTTCCTTGTGGGATTTTGGATTGCAAAATGGGTTGGCATTCCCATCAGTGAATTGATGGAAGGATTAGGCGATTTAATTAACTGGTCCACGGAACAACAACCTTTTGTGATGAGTATTTTGGTCGCAACCTTAATGGGATTAGCTTTGACAGCCCCCATTTCAAGTGCGGCGCTCTCATTTATGTTGGGGCTTGAAGGATTTGCTGCCGGTGCTGCTGTCATTGGCTGTAGTGCACAAATGATTGGTTTTGCAACTGCAAGTTATCGTGAAAATGGCTTTGGAGGATTTATCGCACAAGGACTTGGAACCTCTATGTTACAAATTGCCAATATCATCAAAAATCCGATTATTTTATTACCGCCCACAATTGCCGGAATGATTGTCGCTCCGATTGGTATTGTACTGTTTAAAATGACCAATAACGCAGCCGGTGCCGGTATGGGAACGAGTGGATTTGTAGGGCAATTTATGGCATTTGAGTCAATGGGATTTAGTTGGATGACGGCTTTGTATGTTGCCCTTTGTCATTTTATATTACCGGCATTGATTAGCTTATTACTTGCAAGATATTTTTATCAAAAAAATTGGATTAAAATGGGAGATATGCGCTTACATTATGAGTAACTCTTGCATTATCAACAGGTTTGAAAAATAGCACTATTTTAGTGCTATTTTTTATGAAGCTTCCTATGCTACTATAATTTCTGTAGTAAGTTTCGGCATGAATGATTGAATTTAGGGGATATTCCAGATAGAAATATTTCAAATATGAATCATTACATGATTGATAATTTGGATAGAAAAGGATTAATGATGGCTAATAGAACAGATATTACAATGGGTGGAAACCCAATTACGCTTATTGGTTCAGAAACTATTGTAGGCGATAAAGCAAGAGATTTTACAGTGGTAAACTTTGATCTTCAGCCTGTAACATTGGCGAGTTTTGAAGGGAAAGTGAAAGTTATTTCTGTGGTTCCTTCTATTGATACGGGGGTATGCTCAATCCAAACTAAGAGATTTGAATCAGAAGCTGCAGCATTAAAAGATACTGTTGTGATTACAATTTCTGTAGATCTTCCTTTTGCGCAAAAACGTTTCGTAGGTGAGAACCTTATTGAAAATAATATGCTTCTCTCAGATTACCAAACACATGATTTTGGTGTGGAGTATGGTTTTGAGATTGAAGGCTTAGCGCTTTTAGCTCGTGGTGTTGTGGTGATCGATAAAGATGATGTTGTTCGCTATGTAGAATATGTGAAAGAAGTCACAACAGAGCCTGATTATGATGCAGCATTAGCAGTAGCAAAAACTTTAGCGTAATAAACTGATCATTCACATCTATAATATATAGATGTGAATAGATAAAAGAATGAATAAGAAGCATGATATCTTTGTAGAAATTATGTTTCTAAAATCAAAAAACCTTGAAATTTCATGATGATATTTCAAGGTTTTTTTATATTGTCTATATCTGTTTTCTATATTTTTCTATGTTTTTTTATAGATTTTTATATGATTGATATAAAAATTGAAACTCTCTTGTTAATTCATAATGAAAATTAATTGCCGGCAGCGGTTAGGCTTTCAAGATATTGATTGATTGCATCAGATTCATACATCCAATTCACAGTCCCATCTGCTTGTTCAATACGAAGGCAAGGAACTTGTTTTTTTCCACCTTCTTGTAACAGTTCATTTGCAAAAGTTTCATTATTTTTCGCATCACGCAATTCAATATGAAGATTTAAGCGAGTAATGGTTCTGCGTACTTTTACACAGAAAGGGCACATGTGATATTGGTAAAGTGCGAGATTTTTGGTTTTTTCATCAATCATTTTTTGTGCTTCAGGCGAACGCTTTACCGGCGTAGGTGCAAAAGTACTATCAAAGAAGAGAATGGTTTTTCCAAGAATATTACGAATAAGTTTCATGAGAATGTCCTTATTAAGTCAGAAATATTAAATGATTAAATGATTAAATGATTAAAGAGAAGGATAAATGAGCTTTGTTATTAGTGTAGCAATATTTTTCAAGAAAAATAAAAGATACATAAAAGGGATATAAGCTAGAAGAAATTTTCTTAAGACTCTAAGTTGCGATGATGATCCCGTAACCAAAGATCTAAGCTATTAGTAAATAGTTGACGATCTTTTTGTGTTAAAGGATCAGGGCCTTTCGTTTGAATGCCACTTCCACGCAGTGTTTCATTGAAGTCTCGCATGGTTAATTTGGCATCAATCGTACCCAGATCATAGAAATAGCCTCGAGGATTGAGCGCAAATCCTGCTTTATCCAAAACATCTTTGGCTAATGGAATATCCGCCGTGATGATTAAATCATCTTTTTGTGTAAGTTCTACAATGCGTTGATCGGCAACATCAAATCCTGATAATACTTGAATTGTTTTAATAAACGGAGAGCGTTGTACTTGGATTCTTTGATTGGCAATAAAAGTAATCGTAACTTTTTCACGAATTGCTGCTCGGCATAAAATGTCTTTAAGTACATTGGGAATTGCATCAGCATCCACAAGAATTTGGGTCATAGAGAAATCAGTTTTAATAGTAAAGTAGGGCGCATAGTTTATCAGTTTAAGCGAAGAGATTAAAGAAAAGCCCTTTGACTATGGAAGCTCAAAGGGCTTTAGGAGTTATCTTTTGAATCGTTAGATTTAAATCATTAACGAACGATCATAATATCGCAAGTTGAATAGCGAACTGTGCTCTCAGATACAGAACCTACAAACATTTTTTCAATCATGCCATAACCTGTTGCGCCCATGACAATGAGGTCTGCTTGTACTTCAGGTGCAATTTTTTTCGCAATAGCACTGCGTGGAGATCCTTCTTTTTGAATAGTAACAACATCTGTAAGACCTGCAGCTTTTGCTTTTTCTGCCGCATGAGCAAGGACTTTTTTAGCATTATCTTCGGCATACTCTTCTAGAGGCTCTCTATATGCAATTGCAAGAGAATATGAACGAACATCAATCACATGCGCAATGGCAAGCTTACTGCTATAGAATTTTGCTAATTCAATTGCACGATCTAATGCTTTTAGGGAAGCTTCTGATCCATCAACAGGAACTAAAATTGTTTTATAATTGGTGCTCATATAAATTCTCCTAGATTAATATTTATGGTTTTTATCATTTAAATTCAGTCTATTTATTATATAGAACTTTACATGTATTTACAGTTAAAGAGATGACCCTAATCAGCTATATAGTAATTAATGTTTCTCTTAAATCGATCTACTAAGATTGAGTATATAAGATTTATTTTAAATTTTTTTAATAAAAACAGAAATACTAATAATTACCGAGTATTAATAATAGATAAGGTTGATATAGATTGAATCACTAGAGGTTTTGATGGGTTAGTCGAGAATTAATGAGATATACTCTGCTTGCCTTAATGGTTGATAGCACAGTGAAGTTAAGGTAATAAAAAAGCACTTCCGAGTGAAGTGCTTTTAGTTTTGTATCCGATTTATTTCAGTAGTCTTTGAATTTTACTTACCAAGATCTTCAAAAAATCGTTTGGCTTTATTGAGCCATCCTTTCTGTTTAGGTGCGTGATTCTCACCAAGCGTTTCGCCAAACTTCCGGAGCATCTCTTTTTGTTCAGAGCTAAGTTTTACCGGTGTTTCTACCTTGATAGAACAGTAGAGATCGCCTTGAGCGCCGCCACGTACAGGTTTAACGCCTTTTCCGCGTAGTCTAAATACGCGATCTGTCTGGGTTTCGCTTGGAATCTTGAGGTTTACTCTGCCATCTAATGTTGGCACTTCGATCTCGCCACCTAAAGCCGCAGTTGTAAAACTTACCGGCAATTCACAATAGAGGTTTTCATCTTCACGAGTAAAGATAGCGTGTTTTTTCACGCGAATCTGCACGTAAAGATCGCCGTTAGGACCGCCATTTTCTCCAGCTTCACCTTCGCCGGCAAGACGAATGCGATCGCCGGTATCAACGCCCGCTGGCACTTTAACTTCAAGCGTTTTGTTTTTCTTAATCGTGCCACCACCATGACAATGTGTACATGGATTGGTGATTTTCTTACCACGGCCATGACAATCTGGACATGTTTGCTGAACAGAGAAGAATCCTTGGGAAACTCTGACTTGTCCGGCGCCATTACACGTTACACAAGTGACCGCTTCAGAACCTTCAGCTGCACCTGAACCATTACAATGATGGCAATGAACGGTTGTAGGAACGGTAATGCGAGTTGTTGTGCCAAATACAGCTTCTTCGAGAGAAATGTCTAATTGATAGCCAACATCTTCACCTCGATACGCTCTAGGACCACTTTGATGATGACCACCGCCACCACGACCGCCGAAGATATCCCCGAACATATCGCCGAAAATATCTCCGAAATCTGCGCCACCAAAGCCACCGCCACCGAAACCACCTTGTCCCGCTTGGCCATTAATGCCGGCATGACCAAATTGGTCATACATTTTTCGTTTTTCTTCATCGTAGAGAACTTCATAAGCTTTTTGAACTTCTTTGAATTTCTCTTCCGCTTCTTCTTTGTTATCTGCGTTACGATCTGGATGGTACTTTCCGGCCAGACGTCTATAAGCTTTACGAATATCGTCCTGTGTCGCTGACTTTGACACACCTAAGACTTCATAATAATCGCGCTCCGACATATATGCTTATTCCTTACTGTTAAATCTACAAATTCGTATGGGATCATTAAAAATTGATCAGGATAGATCGAATCATGATCGATCTTTGGCGCTTGTGCTTTTTCAAGCTCGCCGATTCATGTTTTGAAAAAATATCTGGGGGATATTAAAACATATTATCAATCGGGAAATCATTTAAATATCCATATTGATAAGATGTTTCATGGCTTTAAAAGAAGGATACCTCCAAGAGGTATCCTATCTGTCTTATGAATAAAAAGAGCGATTAGTCTTTTTTATCTTCTTTTTTGTCGTCTTTTACTTCTTCAAACTCAGCATCCACAACGTTATCATCTTTGCTTTCAGATGCTTCTTCCGCACCTTCCTGCTCAGCATAAGCTTTTTGTGCTAATGCGCCGGCAAGTTCTGTGAGTTTTTCAGTTTTAGCATTGATTGCTTCAAGATCATTGCCTTTTACAACTTCTTTCACTTCTTCAATCGCAGCTTCAATCGCTGTTTTTTCACTTTCTTCCACTTTATCAGCAAGATCTTTGAGAGATTTTTCTGATGCATGAATCATTTGTTCAGCCATGTTACGAGCAGATACTAATTCTTGGAATTTCTTATCTTCTTCCGCAAATTTCTCAGCATCTTTTACCATTTTCTCGATGTCATCTTCAGATAAACCTGAGTTAGAACGGATTTGGATAGATTGCTCTTTACCTGTTGCTTTATCTTTCGCAGATACATTCATGATACCGTCTGAGTCAATATCAAATGTTACTTCGATTTGTGGTGTGCCACGTGGTGCTGGCGGAATATCCGCAAGATCAAATTGACCTAAAGAATGATTTTCTGTCGCTTGTGGACGTTCACCTTGTAATACATGGATTGTTACAGCAGGTTGGTTATCTTGTGCTGTTGAGAACGTTTGGCTTGCTTTCGTTGGGATTGTTGTATTTTTCTCAATAAGCTTTGTCATTACGCCGCCCATTGTTTCAATACCAAGTGATAAAGGTGTTACATCAAGAAGAAGAACATCTTTAACATCCCCACCTAAAACACCGCCTTGAATTGCCGCACCAGAAGCTACTGCTTCATCAGGGTTTACATCATGACGAGCTTCTTTACCAAAGAACTCTTTAACTTTCTCTTGAACTTTAGGCATACGCGTTTGTCCACCAACGAGGATTACATCGTTGATTTGGCTTGCTGAAAGACCTGCGTCTTTAAGCGCTGTACGGCATGGTTCTAACGTACGATCAATTAAATCATCTACTAATGATTCTAATTTAGCACGCGTCATTTTGATATTAAGGTGTTTTGGACCTGTATTATCTGCTGTGATGTATGGGAGGTTGATCTCTGTTTGCTGTGCTGAAGAGAGTTCAATTTTCGCTTTTTCACCAGCATCTTTCAAACGTTGAAGTGCTAATGGATCATTTTGTAAATCAATCCCTGTCTCTTTTTTGAATTCTGCAACAAGGTAGTTGATCACTGCGTTGTCAAAGTCTTCACCGCCAAGGAATGTATCTCCGTTTGTAGAGAGAACTTCGAATTGTTTGTCGCCGTCAAAATCTGCAATTTCGATGATAGAGATATCGAATGTACCGCCACCTAAGTCATAAACTGCGATTTTTGTATCGCCTTTATCTTTATCAAGACCGTAAGCAAGTGCAGCTGCTGTTGGCTCGTTGATGATACGTTTTACATCAAGACCTGCGATTTTACCAGCATCTTTAGTTGCTTGACGTTGTGCGTCATTGAAGTATGCAGGTACAGTGATAACCGCTTCTGTCACTTTTTCACCTAAATATTTTTCAGCTGTCTCTTTCATTTTCATTAAGATACGTGCTGAAACTTCTGGTGGAGCCATTTCTTGGTTTTCTAATACTGAAACCCAAGCATCACCGTTGTCTGCTTTGATGATTGAGAAAGGAACGAGTTCACGATCTTTTTGTACTTCAGCATCATCAAAACGGCGTCCGATAAGACGTTTGATTGCATAAAGTGTATTTTTTGGGTTTGTGATCGCTTGGCGTTTAGCAGGCTCACCTGTTAAAACTTCATCTGCTGTATATGCAACTACTGAAGGGGTTGTACGATCGCCTTCTGCATTTTCAATAACACGTACTTTGTCGCCTTCCATGACAGCTACACAAGAGTTCGTTGTTCCTAAGTCAATACCAATAATTTTAGCCATTGTTAATTTCCTTTAATGAATATATTAATTAGTTAATAGTCTTTTTTGTGCGTGTTATGACTTCACATCGTAAGTAAGTCATATTTGGGCCTGAAGACAATATGGGAACAAAAAAGGATACTTCAAGGAGATTTATAAAATTTTTTTAAATTTTCTTAAAATTTTGATGAATTATTGTATATCTAGCTTTGGATGATACTTAGGATCTGGCGCCAAAGATATCGCTTCCCACCCGTAAAATAGTGGCTCCTTCAAGAATTGCGAGTTCTAAATCTTGACTCATTCCCATGGAGAGATCTTTTGCTTCTTTGGGTAATAATCCTTCAGAAATCATCTTGAATTGTAGCTCTCTTAGGTCTGAAAAGCCTTTGCGCACGATCATTTCATCATCAGATTGCATGCCGATTGTCATGAGTCCTTGAATCGATAGATGGGAAAACTCTGCAATTTCGGTAAGAAACTGCGGAAGATCTTCCGGCAATACGCCTTGTTTTTGAGGATCACGGCTACTGTTTACTTGAATCATAATGTTCTGTGTAAAATTATGTTCAGATGCATATTGATGAATTCTGCGAGCAATTCTAGTTCTGTCGACGCTTTGAATGCAGTCAGAAAGAGCAGTAACCTCGTTGACTTTATTCCCTTGTAGCGTGCCAATAAAATGCGTCTCTCTTGGGGTAATCAATGTAGGTTCTTGAGAAATAAAAGGTGCTTTATCGACAAGTTCCTGTGCTCTGTTTTCGCCAATCAAACCATAACCTAGCGCAATGGCTTGGTTAATAGTCTCGGGTGAGCGGGTTTTGGTAGCAAGTAGAAGGGAAATTTCTTTCGGATCTCTTTTTGCTAGAGTTGCGGCATTGAGGATTCTTTCATTGATGCGTTGAATATTATTGAGTAATTCAGTATCAGTCATAACGGTAACCTTGGTGTGACTTGTGAGCTAATCATTCGGTTAGCTATTTTAAATCTAGATTGGCCTGCGATCTAGATTTAGTGTGAAAGTGGTTCGGAGAAGGAAGTAGATATCTGATGTGATCCCCTAAACTCTGATTGGTTTATTGGAATACTTATCATCCATATTTGTAATCTGAAGAGTCTTAAGAGCCTTTTTTAGGGTCAATATCTAAAGACTTTAGCTTGCGATATAAGTTTGTACGCTCCATTCCGACAAGTTCTGCTAAATTTGCGATATTTCCTTCAGAGCGTTCAAATTGTGCAATTAAATAAGCTCTTTCAAATTGTTCTCTTGCTTCTCTGAGTGTTAAGTGAAGTTGGAGATGATCGGAAAAAAGGAGGGGGTCAGAGCTTTCAACTTTCACATCATTTTCTAAAGCTTGATTAACTTCTTCAAGGGAAACTTCATCATTTTTACCGAGAACAAGCAGGCGTTGAATGATGTTTTTTAAGGAGAGATGATTGCCTTTCCAGTGATGATTTCTAAGGCGATTTTGCGCAGCGATAGAGAAGTGACGATACGTCAGATGTTTGTCATCTACAAAATGATGGACATAATAGTTAATCAGCTCTGGAACATCTTCAGGATGTTCTGATAATGCCGGGATATTAATGACAATTCCATTCACAAGATGCCATAGCGCCTCATTAAAATTACCGCTATCAACTAAGTGATAGAGAGCGGATTGCGCTGAAAATAGGAAGCGTATATTTGCTTGAGTAAGAATGGCAGTTTGAGGGTGAAGATATGATTTTGTTTGGAGTAAATCATAAATAAGCTGTTGCGCTTGAGGATCTGTCTGCTCTAGATTACTAATATAAAGCGTGCCACCTTCAATGGATTGTAGAAGCTGTGATCTTTTTTCGCTATTTTCAATAAGTTCTTTGACGTCATTTAGCGTCAGTGAATTACAACTAAGTTCTAAAAAAGGCGCGGTTTTTCGTTGTGAATTTGTATGAAGATAGCTTGCGATACCGGCAACTTCAGAGCCAAAAGAGTGAGTCAAAAGTATATTGCTTTCAACTTTCGCAATCTCTTGTAACTTTTGGCGTAAATTATTCATCGCTAAACTTTTACCGACAGGCTCAAAGATAGGCGTATTTGAAGGTTGAATCATTGGGGAAGTAGTCGTTTCTATTGGCTCTTTCGCATCTTCTAGTGTTTTTTCAACGACGAGAAGAAGTTTGGCGAGAGTTAAGGGTTTTTCCAGGAAATCGGCAGCCCCGAGTTTTGTTGCTTCAATGGCATGCTCTAATGTTCCATGACCACTCATCATGATCACAGGGCAGTGGAGCTCTCCATTTTGACGCCATGATTCAAGCAATGAAATACCATCAATATCCGGCATCCAAATATCTAGCAAGATAAGATCAGGCTCACGTTTTGCTTTTTGTGCTTTTGCTTCAGCGCCGTTATAGGCTGTGGCAACTTCATACCCTTCATCTTGTAAAATATCACTGACAAGGTTACAGATATCTTTTTCATCATCAATAATCAAAATGTGAGGGGTTTTAGGCGACATATTTTTCGTATCTCTTAGGTTTAAATGATTAAGTAGCTATCATACGATAGATAGGGATATAGGCTCAAATTAACATCTCATTTTTGGGGAATGATCGTTAGTAATAAAAAACCTTAGCATCTCACGATTACTAAGGTTTTTAGTATTATCAGCTAGCATTACGAAAAGTAATCCATCAATAAAATGATTATTTAGCCGTTGTTAGGCATCTTTATCGGCATCAGTCTTTTTTGTTGTGGATTTTGTAGCTGTCTTTTTAGGTGCTACTTTAGTCGTAGTTGTTTTAGTTGTTGTTGCTTTTTTCGCAGTCGTCTTTTTGGTAGCCGTTTTAGCGGTAGTCTTAGTTGCGGCTTTCTTTGCCGGCGCTTTTTTAGCGGTTTCTTTCTTTTCTGCTGTTTTGCTCGCAGTTTTTTTAGTAGCCGCTTTGCGTTTACCTTTTGCCGGCGCTTTTTCAAGCATCTCTTTACATTGTTCTAACGTTAACTTTGTTGGATCTTCATCTTTTGGAACTTTTGCATTTTTAGTGCCGTCAGTCACGTAAGGTCCAAAACGACCATTGATGATCTCAATAGTTGTTTCGCCGTCTTGGAAAGAGCCGATGAATTTCGCAGCTTCAGCAGCTTTGTGAGCTTCCACAATTTCCATCGCACGTTCAAAGCTCACGCTATACGGATCATCTTCTTTAAGAGAAACGAATTTACGTGTGCCATATTGAATATATGGGCCAAATCGTCCGATATTCGCACGAATATCATAGCCATCTTCGGCAGTTCCGAGAACTCTTGGAAGTCTAAACAATGCCATCGCTTCATCAAAAGAGATAGTGTCAATACTTTGTCCTGGTAATAGTGAAGCAAAACGAGGCTTATCTTCATCATCCTTGTCGCCGATTTGGGCAAAAGGTCCATATCGTCCCACTCGAACAGAGACAGGTTTTCCTGTTTTGGGATCTTCCCCTAATACTTTTGCTTGTGCAACTTCTGCGCGGGTGACATTTTCTTCTACGAACTGGCATTGCTCACTGAAAGGTGTCCAGAATTCCTGCAAGAGAGGTACTCTTTCAAGTTCTCCGCCGGCAACCTCATCGAGATCATCTTCCATTTTTGCCGTAAATTCAAAATCCACAATGCGTGTGAATTCAGAGCTTAAGAAGCGTGAAACAATTTTACCCACATCGGTTGGCGTGAAACGGCGATTATCTAAAATCACATATTCACGATTTTGTAGTGTCGAGATAATAGAAGCATAAGTTGAAGGGCGTCCAATTCCGAAATCTTCTAACGATTTTACAAGAGATGCTTCCGTATAGCGTGGCGGCGGTTCTGTAAAATGCTGATTAGGATTGATGGATTGAAGATCAATTTGATCGCCGGTTTTCATCTCAGGAAGAATGCGATCTTCCTCTTTTTGTTCCTCTTTTTCATCATCCACATCTTCAAGATAAAGGCTCATGAACCCTGGGAAAGCAATAGTCGATCCCGTAACTCTAAAGGTATGAAGACCTTTTTCACCTAAATCGATAGCCGTTGTATCCATGATTGCAGATTCCATTTGAGATGCGATTGCGCGCTTCCAAATGAGCTCGTATAAACGGTATTGATCTGAAGAGAGATGTTCTTTGACAGATTCAGGCGTGCGGAAAACAGAAGTGGGGCGAATTGCCTCATGCGCTTCTTGTGCATTTTTTGCTTTTGTTTTGTACTCGCGCGGTGCTTTCGGTAAATACTCTTCACCATGTTTAGTGTGAATATATTTACGAATATCTTCTAGTGCTTCATTAGAAAGCGTTACGGAGTCAGTACGCATATAGGTAATTAAACCAATCGTTTCATGCCCTAAGTTGATCCCTTCATAGAGATCTTGAGCCGTTCTCATGGTACGAGAAGTGCTAAAGCGCAACTTTCTAGAAGCTTCCTGTTGAAGCGTTGAGGTTGTGAAAGGTGCTGCGGGATTACGTTTTCGCTGTTTCTTTTCAACATTGTAAACAGGAATATTATTTTCAAATTTTTGCGCTAATGTTGAGCGAACTTCTTCGGCGATTTTTTCATTCGTGAACGTAAATTGTTCTACTTTCTCGCCTTTATACTCTGTAAGACGACCTGAGAACTGCGATTGATCTTTTGCCATATCTGCAAAAATTGACCAATATTCTTGAGATACAAAGGCATTGATTTCATCTTCACGTTCAACAATTAAACGAAGTGCCGGCGATTGTACGCGACCCGCAGATAAGCCAGGGTTGATCTTTTTCCATAAAAGGGGGGATAGATTAAAGCCCACAAGATAGTCTAAAGCGGTACGTGCTTGTTGCGCTTCTACAAGATCCATATCGAGTTGTCTTGGGTGCGCTACTGCATATTCAACGGCGCTTTTTGTGATTTCGTTAAAGACAACGCGAGTAATATTTTTGCCGGTAAGTGCTCGTTTTTCTTTTAGGTATTCCAAAATATGCCAAGAAATTGCTTCGCCCTCTCTATCCGGGTCAGTTGCGAGCATTAAGTTATCGACATCTTTCAGTGCTTTTTCAATCGCTATTAAATGTTTTTTGTTTTGAGGAATGACCTCATACTTCATAGCAAAGTTATTATCAGGATCAACTGATCCTTGTTTACGAACTAAAGCTCGAACATGTCCAAAAGAGGCAAGAACAGTAAAATTCTTACCAAGATATTTTTCAATGGTTTTTGATTTTGCGGGGGACTCAACAATAACTAATGATTTGCTCATTTAATCTCAATTATTCCTACGATTGTTTATAATTATGTTTATTTTAATTTTATAGTTCAAAGGGACTTGGATTTGCTACAATGCTAAATTCAGTATTTGGAATGAAGTAGTAGTTTGAGTAATTTGCATTAAGAATTCAAGCGCTCTCTTTAAATTAACATTAAAAAATAGAATTTATATCACTATGTATTACGAACAAAAAAAATCAAAAAAATCTTTTAAGTGGCTCTATTTAATTCTTATTGTCGCCTTTATTGTTTGGGTAATGCTTGATGATACCGATAAAGAGAGCGAAGCAAATCAAATTATTGAAGTTCAATTACCAAGATAGAATTACGGTATTAAAATTTTTTAATGATGAACTAAATTTATGCTAAAAAAAATGAATAAGCCAGGAAAAAAAGGGTTTGCAAGAATTATTGCTGCTTTTGGATATTCCTTAAAAGGATTAAAAGCGGCATATCAGAATGAAGCCGCTATTCGACAAGAACTTATTGCTGGAATATTAATCATTCCATTAGCGTTTTTTTTCGCAAATAATGGCATCGAATTAGCATTGTTATTGAGTAGTGCATTATTAATATTTTTAATGGAATTAGTGAATTCAGCAATCGAGTCTATCGTGGATAGAGTTGGTTCTGAGTATCATGAATTGTCAGGACAGGCGAAAGATATTGGTTCAGCCTTGGTGTTAGTTGCAATGATTATATTTGTGGTTACGTGGGGATCTATTCTTTTTTACCCAACCTAGCAACGCATCAGAAGACGTAATTTTAAATTTTCTCAAAACACTATCAATTATTAATTCAAAATATTAATATAAAATTAAGTAAATAAATGTCTTTTAATGTTGTATTAATGCCAAGATGTAGATGAATGACCGCCGTGTATTCATGATAGTGAATTATTTTATATAGCAAAGTTTGTAAAGCATAGAGGCGAATAGTGATCGTATTAGGAATAGAGAGTTCTTGTGATGAAACAGGAGTTGCAATTTATTGTAGTGAAAGAGGGTTATTAGCTCATCAGCTGTATTCTCAAATTGCATTACATGCTAAATATGGAGGTGTTGTTCCGGAACTCGCCTCTAGAGATCATATTCGTAAATTACCACTTCTCGTAAACGCTGCGGTTGAAGATGCTGGGATTAATTTCACTGAACTAGAAGGGATTGCTTTTACAAGAGGGCCGGGATTAATTGGGGCTTTGATGGTTGCGGCAACATATGCGCAAGGACTTGGACTGGCACTTAATATTCCAATCCTCGGCGTGAACCACATGGAAGCGCACTTAATGGCGGCAATGCTCGAAGAAGAGAAGCCTGAATATCCGTTTGTTACGCTTTTAGTGTCAGGCGGTCATACACAATTAGTACTAGTAAAAGAGTTTGGGGAGTACGAGCTCTTAGGTGAAAGCTTAGATGATGCTGTCGGTGAAGCATTTGATAAGACAGCAAAGATTATGGGGTTGCCATATCCTGGTGGCCCAGAGCTTGCGAAATTGGCGGAAGCAGGGAATGCAGAAAAATATACATTCCCAAGACCCATGTTAAATAGACCAGGTCTAGAGTTTAGTTTTAGTGGTATTAAAACCAAAGCATTACTGACAATTGAAGCATCTGAAAAGTCGGATTACCCAGATATCGCCGCAGGTTTTCAAGAAGCTTTAATTGATACACTGATTCAAAAATCTATGAGAGCACTGAAGATGACAGGTGCAACTAATTTAGTTGTATCCGGCGGAGTTGGTGCGAATAAACATTTACGAACTGAATTAAAAAAACTCTCAGAAGAACGTGGTTTTGGTATCTATTTCCCTCGCGCAGAATTTTGTACAGATAATGGCGCAATGGTTGCTTATTTGGGGCATGAAAGAATGATCAGAGGTGAAAAATCCGACGCTATAAAGTTAAAAGCGCGTTGGCCGATTGATCAAGTGACAGAGAATTTTGAGAGTGGGCAGTAACCTATGGATAATCATTATTTGAGACATCGTTGGGCTGAGCTTTTGCCTCAAGTAAGATTAGGGGTTGATCTTCCTTTTGCCGGAAAAGGATATCGTACCGACTTTCAAAAAGATTTTGATCGCTTGATATTTTCAGCATCTTTTAGACGACTGCAGGATAAGACTCAAGTTTTCCCATTGGCACAAACAGATTATGTGCGCACTAGACTGACGCATAGTTTAGAGGTAAGTAGTGTTTGTAGAAGCTTTGGGGCAATGCTCGGGGAATATCTTGTAGAAGAACAGAGTTTAGAAAATATTACTCCTGCAGATTTAGGGGCTATTTTAGCGGCTGGTGCTTTAGCGCATGATATTGGGAATCCTCCTTTTGGTCATGCCGGAGAAGAAGCTATTAGTCGGTTTTTTAAAAGAAATCCTGTGGGTCAACAAGCGCTGTTAGGAATGACGGAGGCCGAAAAGGCAGATTTTTTAGCGTTTGAAGGAAATGCACAAGCTTTTAGAGTGCTTACCAAATTGCAGAATTCAGATAATCTTGGTGGATTGCAACTATCTTTGCCGGTATTAGCATCTATTATGAAATATCCATGCGGCAGTAAGAATAAACCGCAAGAGAACAATATCGCATTTAAAAAGTTTAATTATTTTCAATCTGAGAAAATGTTTTTTGCAGAGGTTGCGAATGGTTGTCATTTAGTTAAACATCCTCATGTAGAGGGTGCGTGGAGTCGCCATCCGCTCACTTACTTGTTAGAAGCTGCGGATGATATCTGTTATCATTTGGTGGATTTAGAAGATGCTTATCGTTTATCACTCATTAGTAGTGATGAAATTATTGGCTTTCTAAAAAGTGTGATTGAAACTTCTGCGGAGATTCCTGTTAAGAAGCTACAAAAGATTAAGCGTGTCAAAGATCAGATTGAATATTTAAGAGCTTTTACAATAGGCTTGTTAATTGATCAGGCAATGGCAGTTTTTATTGAGAATGAAGTTGCAATTGTTGATGGAAGTTTTCAGTCTAGTTTACTGGATCATGTGCCGGCAACGGGTGCTTTGAAATCGATTAAAAGTTATTCCCAAGAACATATTTACCACTCAGATACTGTTTTGGAAGTAGGAATTGCGGGATTTAAGGTCTTAGATACTTTGCTTGAAGCTTTCGTTGGGGCTGTGGAACAAGGGAATGCTGGTGGCGCAAGAACAAAGATGTTACTGAAGTTTTTGCCGGATCAGTTTTTTTTAGAAAATAGGGAAATAAGTAGCGATCCATATACTAGAGTACAACAGGTAACTGACTTTGTTTCAGGGATGACGGATCGCTATGCGGTAAAAGTATTCAAAATGATTACAGGGGTTGATTTGCCTGTATAAGTCTTGTTTAATATGCGCTGAACCTCGGGGTCTTAGCGTTTTTAACTTGATACTATAATATTGATAGATATCAAGGAAGTAATGCTCGATTCTAGTAAGATGAGGGCTCGAGTAACATTAGTACGGGATGCATTTAATATGATGTTTGTTAAATTTTGGGGGAACTATGGGACAAAGTAAAAGTCTTCATGATCATTATGAGTACGGGGTCATCCGCGGACTCGTAATTAGTACTCTGTTTTTCGGAGCGCTAGGATTATCCGCTGGGCTTTGGGCGGCTCTTGAGCTGACTTGGCCTATTTTAAACTTTGATTTGCCAGGACTGTCGTTCGGGCGATTGAGACCAGTTCATACTACATTAGTAATTTTTGGTATGGGTGGTTCGGCGTTGATTGCAACGTCTTTCTATGTAGTACAGAGAACGTGTCAAGTACGTTTGGCATTTCCGGTGCTTGCATACATTGTGTGGATTGGTTGGACAGTAGTATTTACGATTGTACCGATTACATACATGATGGGTTACACGCAAGGTAAAGAATACGCTGAATTTGAGTGGATCTTTGACTGGATCATTGCTGTTATTTGGTTAATGTATTTCCTTATTTACGTTGTAACGGTTTTACGCCGTAAACAGCAACATATCTATGTTGCAAACTGGTTCTACCTAGGCTTTATCTTAGCAACAACGCTCCTTCACGTATTTAACAATATCTCGATTCCAGTATTCGGCGCTGAAGGATTAAAGTCATACAACGTATTTAGTGGTATGCAAGATGCGATGGTTCAGTGGTGGTATGGACATAATGCTGTTGGATTTATCTTAACAGTTGCATTCCTTGGAATGATGTACTACTTCGTACCAAAAGAAGCAGGTCGTCCAGTGTATTCATATAGACTTTCGATTGTTCACTTCTGGGCATTAACATTCCTTTATATGTGGGCGGGTGCGCACCATTTACATTGGACATCTTTACCTGACTGGGTTTCTTCACTGTCAGCAACATTCTCTATTATCCTACTTCTTCCATCATGGGGCGGTATGATCAATGGTATTATGACGCTTTCAGGTGCTTGGGATACGATTCGTACTAATCCAATTATTCGCTTCATGGTTGTTTCATTATCGTTCTACGGTATGGCAACATTTGAAGGTCCTTTAATGAGTCTTCGCTCAGTGAATGCATTATCGCACTATACTGACTGGACTGTAGGACACGTACATGCGGGTGCACTTGGTTGGGTTGCAATGATTACCTTTGCTTCGCTCTATCATATGGTTCCTAGAATCTTCGGTGGTAAGATCTTTAGTGAGCGCATGATTTTTGCTCACTTCTGGTTAGCGACGATTGGTATCGTTATTTATATCGTTTCTCTCTGGGTTGCAGGTATTGGTCAAGGTATGATGCTTCGCGCATTTAACCCTGAGTATGGAACATTAGCGTATGAGTTTATTGAAACAGTGAAATTCATGCATACTCCATATATTTTCAGAGCGATTGGTGGTGGCTTGTTCTTACTTGGTGCAGTTCTTATGATCATTAACTTTGTTATGACAATGATTATCGGTACTCGTGCACAAGCGGATAACAATGCGTTAATCCCTGATGCCAAAGCTCATGCATAATTAGGAGGAAATTTTAAATGATTAAACATGAACGTTTAGAGAAAAATACCGGGCTATTGCTTCTTTTCACTTTAGCGGTAATTAGTATCGGTGGCTTAATTGAAATTGTTCCTCTTTTCTATATCGATGGTTCAATTGAAGATGTTAAGAAAAATGTTACTGAAGTGAAGCTTGATGAAAACTTCAAATCAGTATTAGATGAGAAGGGTAATGCAGTAATGGTGACTCGTGAAGTAGATGCGATTCGTCCATATACTCCATTAGAATTCTTAGGCCGTAATATCTATGTTGCGGAAGGTTGCTATAACTGTCACTCACAACAAATCAGACCATTGCAAGATGAGTATGAGCGTTATGGTCACTATTCATTAGCAGCTGAATCTCAATTTGATAAGCCATTCCAATGGGGATCACGTCGTATTGGACCAGACCTTGCTCGTGTAGGTGGAAAAATGGATAACCAGTGGCATGTTGACCACTTAGTAGATCCAAAAAGCCGTGTTCCAGCTTCTATCATGCCTAGATATCCTTGGTTACAAGCGGATGATCTCTACTATGCAGATGTGAAAGATCACTTAAGTGCTGCGCGCATTGCGGGAGTTCCTTATTCTAAGACTCAAGAAGAATATGAAGCAAACATTGAACGTTTCGGTGTAGACGTTGCAAATATGCTTGTTATTGATCTTGCGGCTCAGAACTTAGAAGCTCAAGCAGCAGCAGGAAACTATGATATGAATCCTAATCGTCTTACTAAAATGGATGCGATTGTTGCTTACCTACAAGTGTTAGGGACAATGGTTGAATTTAAAGAAGACCAGGGTATCGAATTCAGTAAATTCCGTTAATTTTATTAGGAGAATGTGTGATGATGGATTTCTTTGTATGGTTTACAGATTTAGGCAATGCTAAGACATTAGCGGCTGTAATCTTCTTTACGGTTTTTATTGGAATTATCATCTACACATTCACCGGTAAAGAACGGAAGAAACGTTTTGATGAATATCGATATATTCCATTTATGGATGATGAAGAATTTATTTTTGATAAGAAAGATGACAAATCTAAGCAAGATCAAAATAAAGATGGGCAAAAATAGTCGCTCTTCATGATCAAAATGACTGAGGAATAAAATAATGAGTGATAATACAAATAAAAAAGAAGTAGAGAACTTAGAAACCAATACAACTGGTCATGTATGGGATGGTGATCTTCAGGAATATAACAATCCTCTTCCAAGATGGTGGTTGTATGCATTCTATGCAACGATTGTATTCGCAATCGGTTACTGGATTCTCTTCCCAACTTGGCCTTTACCTAACTCTTATACTAAAGGAGTTTATAAGGTTAAAATTGAGCAACCAGTTGTGCAACAATCTGGAGATTTATTGTTGAATTCTGAAGATCTTCAGAATGCACCAATGGAAGAAGTGGAAGTGCATTGGACGACTCGTGCTCGTTTAGTGAATGAATTACAGTTTTCTAAAGAAGCTGAACTTCGCCACAAGCACTTCTCTGAGTTGATGGTGAAAACTGAAGAAGAAATCATCAATGATCCTAATATGATCAAGTTCGCGGAAAATGCTGGTAAAACATTGTTTACGGATAACTGTGCAACATGTCATGGTCCACAAGCTGAAGGTGTTGTTGGTTTATATCCTAACTTAAATGATGATAACTGGATTTGGGGTGGAAAGCTTGCTGATATCGAAAAGACAATCACAGGTGGTGTGAATGGTCCTACGGGTGGACGTAAGGGTTCAATGACGGCAGGCAAGTTAACAATGACTCCTGAAGAGATTCAGGATCTTGCTAAGTATACTCTTACACTTTCGAATAACTATACACCGGATGAAGCTACATCTAGAGGGGAAGAGTTGTTCTTTGGGAAAGGTGGTTGTATCGCATGTCATGTTGACTATAATTCAGACGAGAATAAGAGCTTACTTGCGGCAGGTTCTAGACCATTGCCTAAAGGTAATCCATTGATGGGAGCTCCTAACTTAACGGATCAAATTTGGGAAATTGTGGATGTTAATTCAAAAACAACGCCTGAAGAGAAAGTTGCAACGATGATTCCACAAATCCGTGATGGTGTTGATCCAAATACCACAAATCGTGTGATGCCAGCATGGGAATCGCGCTTGAGTCCTGAGCAAATTCGTGCGCTTGCAGTATACGTGCATCAGTTAGGTGGAAATAGTGCTGAAACTGAAAACTAATTGAATGAGATGATCTTCCACAAATCATGAATATGATCTACAGGAATTCAGATCTTTTATAGTAGTTAAAAGCGCCCTTTAAAGTTGATTTAAAGGGCGTTTTCTTTGATGTAAACTAGTAATTGCTATTCCTTTGCTCGGAATGCTTAAGGTTATAGCTAAAGTTAGGTATAATACGACATAATAATCATTGGCTCAAAAGGTGTGTAAAGTGGAAAAAAATCTATCCGAGCAAACTCCCTCAATGCCGCAATCAAGTAAAGACTTGTACGCTAAGCGCATTCCGATCTATCCTCGAAGTGTAAAGGGGAAGTTTAGGACGTTCAAAAGCTCTGTTTTGACATTAGCATTTCTAGTGTTTTATTTGTTGCCATGGGTGCCATGGGATCGTGGTGCTGGGCTGCCAGGACAAGCTGTAGTATTTGACTTAACGGCGAAGACTTTCTATATTTTTAGTTTGCCGGTAGATATTCAAAATATATTTTGGCTTGCTGGTGTTTTAGCAATCTTTGCATTTGCGCTGTTTTTTGTAACCGCTATTTTTGGTCGAGTATTCTGTGGATACTTCTGTTTCCAAACTTTGTGGACAGATGCATTCATCATGATTGAATCTTGGATTCAAGGAAATAGAAATGCCCGTAAACGATTAAATGAAGGGCCATGGACAGGGGAGAAAATTAGTAAAATCCTTTTAACGTGGTTAGCTTGGCTTATTGTGGCATTTTGGACAGGATTTACATTCACATCTTATTGGATGCCGGCACCAGAACTCATTAAAGTTGTTTTCATTGGGGAGGCACCATTTGCAGCGTACGGTACGATTGCATTTATTACGGCAGCAACATTTATTGCAGCAGGATTTTCAAGAGAACAAGTTTGTACCTATATGTGCCCTTATGCACGATTCCAAGGCGTAATGTTTGATCGTGATACGTTAGTGGTAACTTATGATGAAGCTCGCGGAGAAGGTTCAAAGGGAAGAGCGAAGCCAACTAAAGGTCTTCGAGATCGTGATGAGCGTATTGCTGAGGGTCATGGAGATTGTATTGACTGTGATCTTTGTGTTCAGGTTTGCCCTGCCGGGATTGATATCCGTGAAGGGATTAACTATAAATGTATTACTTGCGGTCTCTGTATCGATGCTTGTAATAATATGATGACAAGTCTTAAGTTCCCGACAGGATTGATTCGTTATGATTCTGAAAATGGTTTAGAAGGTAAGAAAACGAATTACTTTACGCCAAGAAATATCGGTTATGCATTGGCGGTAATCGTTGTTGCAACGATTTTAGGTTGGAGTATTTCCCATCGTGATGTTGCGCACTATGTCGTAGAATCTTCAAGAAAACCGGCGACAATCTTAAGTGATGGGCGTTTACAAAATACATACGAACTTAAATTTAATAACTTGACATTAACGCCACAAAAACTTCATGTAGCAGTCGAAAATAGTGGTTATGAATTAGCAATGAGATTTAATGATTACGTATTAGATCCTAGTAAGCGTGTTGTATTGAATGCCGCTGTGCGGAAAGATAAGGATGTTGCATTTTCTCCAGAAATCATTTTTGTGTTAACCATTACAGATCCTGAAACAGGGGATGTGATTGATACCCAAAAAATGAATGCAATTTTCCTCAATAGATAAAAAAGTAAAGGGATTTTTATGAATGAAACCGTTGCAATTATGCTGTTAGGCGTAGCTTGCGTATTAGTAGCATGTTTAGTGCTTAACAAAGTTTTTCGATTCACGGCACTTCAAGCAGCAAGTATCACAGCTTTAATGGGAATTGCGGTTGTTGTACCATTTTCAATTGTAAGATGGCGCGGAGGAGATGTTTTTACGCTCTATATTACTTGTAACTTGATGACTTCATTTGCTTACTACCTATTAGGTAGTGGCGGGATGAAAAATCTTCGAGGTAAAGATGGCAAGAGAATGCATTGGGTGCCGATTACAGTATTAGGCTTTTTCTTAGTGCTTACGATTCAAAATGGGGCGTTTATCGTGATGGCGGAAAAAGGCTTGATGTTTAAAAGTAATGAGGAAGATTCTTTCGTAAGTACCCGTTTCCCTGGAGAAGTACCGAATGCTTATCATAAAAAGGAAGCGTACTATAATGCGTACCAACAACGTCTTCTTGAGCAAGAAAAAAGAGGATGGCAAGTGACTTTCGGATTTACAGCAGAGCCTTTTGTGAATGAAGATAATTTCTTTAAAGTGCAAATCTTAGATAAAGATAATAATCCTTTAGATAGTGCTGAAGTGGTTGCAAAATTTACAAGATCGGCAGAACAGGAGTTAAATCGCACTTATGCTTTAGAGATGTTGGAGCCGGGAATTTATTCGGTTTCGACAAATTTTGAACGCATTGGACCTTGGGGCTTGGAGCTTGACATTGTTCGTGGTGATGATACGCATGAATTGGTAGGAAGAACATTGATTAACTGTCCACCTGATATGGAATGTGATTTGCAGCGAAAACTACGAGTTCGTTAAGTTGATTAAAATTGGTAAAAAGAGCAGAAATGCTCTTTTTCTAGTTGTAGGGAAAGTGAAGAGTGATCTTGGTGTGAATGGTCTATAGTCATTGGATGATCTATCACATATTGCACTATCGATCAGGGGAAGTATCATGAGTTTTTTTAAAGAGTTTATTTGAAAAGTTTGATCAGGCTTCAAGCATTCTTTTACCCTCAAATGATCTATAATAAATCAATTAATTGTATTGAGTAAGGTGTAGGCTTTTATGACCAAAACTTTAGATAAACAGCAATGTTATCACTGTGAGTTACCGATTATTGGTAAGGCACCTTTTACGGCAGAAATTCAAGGTAAAGAACAACCCATGTGTTGTACTGGTTGCCGAGCTGTTGCGGAAATGATCGATCAAACGGGTTTGACGAAATATTACGAATTTAGATCAGAAGCGCCCATAACGCCAGAAACCGCAATTAATTTGATTCCGGAAGAATTAAAACAGCAGATGCATTTTTATGATCATCCAGATATTGCGGTGCAGTTTATCTCTAAAAGAACAGATAAGCATGGCAAAGAGATTTCAGATGCATATCTAATCATCGATAAAATCACCTGTGCTGCTTGTGTGTGGTTATTAGAAAATACCGTGAAGCGTTTAAAAGGTGTGGAGCGATTTGACATTAACCTCACAACCCATCGTGCGCATTTGAGTTTTAATCCTGAAGAAGTAAAAGTGTCAGATATTCTCCTTGCAATTTTAAACTTGGGGTATCAAGGAACACCGTATGATGAGCAATTAGAGCAGAAGCGCTTAAAGAAAGAATGGCGCTCGTTATTAATGGAATTTGGTATTGCGGCACTTTTTTCCATGCAAGTGATGACGATTTCAGTCGCGCTCTATTTTGGTTACTATTCTGGCGATATGTCAGATAGTTCTTATCAGCTGTTGCGGTGGTTTAGTCTGTTTGCAACGATCCCATGCGCAACTTATTCCAGCATGAGTTTTTACAGATCTGCGTATCATGATCTTAAAAATAAGCATTTGACCATGAATGTGAATATCTCCATTGCCGTGATTGCTGGTACATTATGGAGCGCATATAACACCGTGATGGGCATTGGAGAAACCTATTATGAAGGTGTCACGATGTTTGTCTTTCTACTTTTGGGTGCAAGGGTTTTAGAAACAAGCGCGAGACATAAATCTCTCTTGATCTCTGATGATATCTTGAAGCTCAAACCGAATTTTGCAGAAAGAATCAATCCGGATGGTAGTGTTGAATTAGTGGCAACCAATCGATTAGCAGTGGGCGATATTCTTCTCATTAAGTCCGGCGAAAGTATTCCGGTGGATGGCGTTTTATTAGAAGATTTGGCAATGGTAGATGAATCGCTCCTTTCAGGAGAGAGTTTGCCACTTGAAAAGCATAAGGGCGATCAGCTCATTGGCGGTTCTGTAAACTATGAACAGCCTTTGAAGATGAAAGTGACCATTGTTGGCGCTGAAACCGTTCTGTCGCAAATGGCACGATTAATCGATCGTTCGATGAGTGAAAAGCCAAAAATTGCCATGCTTGCCGATATTATCTCTACCTATTTCGTTATTGGTTTATTCATCGCCTGTGCCGGCACTTTTATCGCTTGGTACTTTATTGATGGATTATCGGAAGCATTTGCCGTAACGCTTGCAGTGCTCGTTGTATCTTGTCCTTGTGCACTTGCATTAGCAACGCCTTCGGCATTAAGTGCCGGCAATCAGGCAATCATTGAGAAAGGGCTCATTGCCACAAGAGCAGGTGCGCTTGAAACCTTAGGGAAAGTCACTGATATCGTTTTTGATAAAACAGGGACTTTAACGGAAGGAATATTAACGATAGATAGCGTGCATGTACTATCGAAAGCGCAGAGTGAGCGTGAATTTATGCAAATTGCCGCAACGTTAGAATCTACGTCAAGCCATCCGATTGCCTTTGGTTTTAATGAATGGCTCTATGAGAATAATGTAGAAATATTACCGGCACTTGAAATTGAAAATATCGTGGGACGTGGCATTACCGGAAATATTGCCGGCAAAACCTATAAAATTGGGCGTTTAGATTGGTTCAATTTAGAAAATATCGATATTGAATTTGATTCTGGGCTTTGGGTTGGATTAGGGATTGATGATGAGCTGTTGGTAGCGTTCTCACTGCTTGATACCTTAAAAGAAGATACAGAAGAAGTGATTAACTATCTGAAATCTGAAGGATATGTGCTACATATCCTAAGTGGAGATCGACAAGAAACCGTGAATCAGTTTAATGAATCTCTACAAATTGAAGATGCAAAAGGCGATCTTCTGCCGAAAGATAAGCTGCGCTATGTGGAATCACTGCAAGAGAAAGGCGCTATTGTCGCAATGCTCGGCGATGGGATCAATGATGGGCCAGTATTAGCAAAGGCGGATGTATCTATTGCCATTGGACAAGGTGCGTTATTAGCACAATCTACGGCAGATATGATTTTAATGAGTAAAAATCATTTAGAGCCTTTAGTAGAAGGTTTAAAAATCGCCAAAAGAACCGATAAAATTATTACGCAAAACCTCTTTTGGGCGTTATTATATAATGTCGTCGCGATTCCATGCGCTATGACGGGATTAGTTTTGCCATGGATGGCAGCTTTAGGAATGAGTTTAAGCTCATTAATTGTAGTTGGAAACACATTACGAATTAGGGAGGGACGAGAAGAATGAGTCCACTTTTTATATTACTTCCCCTAACATTAGCGGGAATGGTTGCTGCGGGATATGCCTTTATTTGGGCAGTTCGTTCAGATCAGTTTGATGATATGGAAGGGCCGGCACATCAGATTTTATTTGATGAAGATATTCGTCCCTTAGAAGAGAAAAAAGTAGAGAAATCTGTCGAGCAAGGATCTTCTCTTGATGAAACACAGAGTACTTCCAAAGAAAGGATAAAAAATGAAAATTGATCATAAAACGGTAGAGTGGTTAGCTTTTTTATCACATCTGCATGTTGATGAAAAGTTAGAGAGCCAGAAAATGAGGCTCGAAGATATGGCGGAAGTCATTCGTGGTATTAAAGATGTGAATACTGAAGGAATTATGCCGATGACGAATCCTTTTGATGCAACGCTTCGCCTTCGTGCAGATGTTGTGACAGTTGAAAATGAGCGCGATGAGCTTCAAAAATTGTCGCAAAGTGTTGAAGATGGTTTATATCTTGTTCCTCAGGTTATTGAATAAAAGAGAATGATTATGCATAAACAAACAATTGCCGAACTTCGCGCGCAATTAGATAAAGGCGAAGTTTCAGCTGTAGAAGTGGAAGAATATTTCCAAGCACGAATTGAAAAGTATGATACGCAATTAAATAGTTTCATCACCACGACTTTTGATGATGCAAAAGAGGCTGCGAAAAATGCCGATGAAACCATTAAAAATCATCAGCAATCTCTCTTAACAGGGATTCCCATTGCGCATAAAGATCTTGTTTCTACAAAAGGAACCTTAACAACCGCTGCTTCAAAAATGTTGAGCAACTATGTGCCACCATTTGATGCAACCGTTGTCGAAAACCTTCGTTCAAACGGTGCTATTTCACTTGGTAAAGTGAATATGGATGAGTTTGCGATGGGTTCAACGGGAGCGACAAGCTTCTTTGGTACAACGAATAACCCTTGGAGCGCAGAGCACGTTGCCGGCGGTTCATCCAGTGGTTCAGCAGCAGCAGTTGCCGCAGGACTTGTGATGGCAGCAACAGGTTCAGATACCGGCGGTTCTATTCGTCAACCTGCAAGTTTCTGTGGTGTTACCGGCATTAAACCCACTTACGGCCGTGTTTCTCGTTATGGTTTAATCGCATTTGCATCGTCTTTAGATCAAGGCGGTGTCCTTGCGAAAAATGCAGAAGATTGCGCGATTGTTCTTGAAGGTATGGCGGGATTTGATGCGAAAGATCCAACATCTGCAGATATTGCATTACCAAGATTTTCACAAGAATTAAATCAGCCGTTAAAAGGCATGAAGATGGCGCTGCCACGCGAATTTTTTGCCGGCGATATTGATGCGGAAACTGCAAAAGCCATTGATGAAACATTAGAAATTTATAGAAAGCTCGGCATTGAGATGGTTTCTGTAGATTTGAAATATCATGAACTTGTAACGCCGGTATATTACGTGATTGCGCCGGCAGAAGCGGCAAGTAACTTATCGCGTTTTGACGGCATTCGCTTTGGTTATCGTGCGGAAAATGTTCAGAATTTGGAAGAGCTCTATTATCGCACACGAACCGAAGGTTTCGGCGAAGAAGTGAAGAGCCGAATCTTAATGGGAACGTATGCAACGACAGAAGTGCTTTACGATGATTTCTTCATTAAGAGCCAACAAATCCGCCGTTTAATTACCAATGAATACAATGAAATCTTAAAAGATGTCGATTTCATTGCAGGACCGACCGTTGCAGGACCGGCATTTGGTAAAAATCATCAAGCGCCAAGTATTCAAAATTCTCTCTTTGATGCCAACTTAATTGGGGCAAACCTTTCAGGATTGCCGGCAATTAGCCATCAAATGGGCTTAAGTTCAGGACTTCCTGTCGGATTCCACTTAATTGGTCGTGCGTTTGAAGAATCGAAGCTCTTAGCAGCAACGCATCAATATCAACAAAATAGTGATTGGCATAAAGCATTCCCAGCGAATTTTGACTAAGTATCTTTAGAATCTTTAGAAAACTTTCACTTCATGGTATTTGAAGAAGCAGAAAGTTGTAGAAATCGTCAAAATTCATTATGTATTTTTATGCAACAATATTATTTAAAGAAAAAATAGAGGAATAATCATGAGTTGGGAAGTGGTAATTGGACTTGAAGTCCATACTCAGTTAACGACAAAAACCAAGCTATTTTCCGGTACAAGCACTCTTTATGGGCAACCGGCAAATACTCAAGCGGGGATTTTTGATATTGCGTTACCCGGCGTATTGCCGATGCTAAACGAAGCTGTGATTGATAAAGCGATTCGCTTAGCAATTGCAACAAATTCAAAAGTGCAACAACGCACTATTTTTGAGCGTAAACATTATTTTTATCCAGATTTACCAAAAGGCTATCAAACAAGTCAGCTGGATGCGCCGATTGTGTATGATGGATTTTTAATGATCGAAACAGAAGATGGTCCGAAAAAAATTCGTGTAAACCGTGCGCATTTAGAAGAAGATGCGGGAAGTTCACGTCATGGTGCCGTTCCGGGAATGACTGGAATTGACTTGAACCGCGCAGGAACGCCACTTTTAGAGATTGTTTCTGAACCTGATTTAAGTTCGGCAAGTGAAGCGATTAGCTATCTTCGCCAATTGCATCAAATCGTCACTTGGTTAGATATTAGTGATGGTAACATGCAAGAAGGTTCATTTAGATGTGATGCGAACGTTTCTATTAGAAAACCAGGCGAACCTTTAGGAACGCGTACAGAGCTTAAAAATATCAACTCTTTCAGATTTATCGAGCAAGCGATTAACTACGAAGTTGCGCGTCAAATCAAAGTGCTTGAATCCGGCGGTTCAATTACGCAAGAAACAAGATTGTATGATTCAGATAAAAATGAAACAAGATCGATGCGTGCAAAAGCGGAAGCGAATGATTACCGTTATTTCCATGATCCAGATCTATTACCAATCATCATTAGTGATGAACATATTGAAGCTGTGAAAGCGAGCTTCCCATTAATGCCGGACGAATTGAAAGTCGAGTTGATGGAAAAATATGAGTTATCAGATTATGATGCCGGCATTTTAGTGCAATCACGCGCAATGGCAGATTACTTTACGGCTCTGTTGTCGTTTAAAGTCGATCCAAAAATGGCAGTCAACTGGTTGTTAGGCGATGTTTCGGCATACTTGAATGAAAAAGGCTTAGAAATTGATGAGCTTTCAGTTTCAGCAGAGAACTTAGCAGGACTTCTGAATCGTATTCAAGATAAAACGATCTCCAATAATATTGCGAAAAAAGTATTTGGCTTAATGATTGAGCGCGGGAATAGTGCAGATGAGATTATTGAGCGAGAAGGCTTGAAGCAAGTAACGGATACCGGCGCAATTGAAGGCTGGGTTGATGATATTATTGCGAAGAATCCAAAACAAGTTGAGCAGTTCAAGTCAGGTCAAACGAAGATTTTAGGTTTCTTTGTGGGGCAAGTGATGAAGCTCAGTCAAGGAAAAGCAGATCCAGCTGCGATCAATAAGATCATTATTGAAAAGTTAAATCAGTAACTTTTGAAATAAACGATGTTATATTTCATATTTTAATTGACATTAATCATAAATATTAATTTTTTATAATTTAAATATTTTTGTTTTTTATTAAATTATTTTTAATAACAACATCTGTTTTGATAAAGAAAAGCCAGACAACAGTCTGGCTTTTTATTTGTGAAAAAAATCGTGAAGGCTGATTCTTACGTTAAATCAGGATAAAATCTTTGAGAAAGTTGTCTATTTACCACTCATTATTTGATCATTGTCACAGACTATAACTCTTTATAACTATTGTAGAAATAGCTGCTCTTAATAATATTAAAATTTATTATTTTTAGTTATTTGATATTTAAATATTGATTTATTTTTGTAAATCTTTATATTTTATATTTAGGCAACAAAGATTTCTAAGATTGAAAAATTGCTTATTTCCGCTGCTGGAGAAATTCTATATAAAATAAAAGATAAAGCTCGATGTGAATAATCACATATTACGAACTGTCAGGACAACTTCAACAGCAGCTTAAAATTGAATGTTACGAGGAGGAATATTTATGATTCCCATAGAACGACATGAGGCTATCTTATCGGTAGTTTCTGAAAAAGGGATCGCAACAATTAATGAGCTCATTGAGTTATTGGATGTGTCACATATGACCATTCGCCGCGATTTACAAAAGCTGGAAAAGAAAGGAAAGGTTATTACGGTTTCCGGCGGTGTAAAAGCAGCAGAGCGATTATCGAGCGAATTAACGCATAAAGTGAAAGAAGCGCTTCATGAGGATGGGAAACGGATGATTGGTGCCTTAGCCGCCAATGAAATTCCTCCTAACAGCTGTGTCTTTTTAGATTCAGGTACCACAACTTTGGCGATTGCGCGTCAGATTAAAGATCGTGAAGATCTCACAATTATTACCAATGATTTTTTGATCATGTTTTACTTGATTGAAAATGGTCGTGGAAAACTCATTCATACCGGTGGAACAGTTTGTCCTGAAACAAATTGTAGTGTTGGCGAAAGTGCCGCTCGCGGTGTTGAAAATTATCTGATTGATATTGCTTTCGTATCAGCGCCATCTTGGGGTTTGAAAGGGGTATCTCTTCCTACAGAAGAGCGTGTTCCGATTAAAAAGGTTCTTCCAGATATTTCAAAGCGTTTAGTGCTTGTTGCAGATAATAGTAAATATGGTGCAGTTGCAACCTATTTAGCACTTCCTTTAAGTGCATTCGATACGATTATCACAGATGGCGAGTTACCTTCTGAAATCTCTATGATGCTTCATAATCGTGATATTACACTGATTACACCTGAAGCAAATTTTCAGAGCTTTAACCACCAATAACGTTCGTTATCGGCATAATTTTCAATGCGAAGCTGAATTTTTGGCTTCGCATTTTTATTGTCTGATGAAATTTTTAGATGTAAATGGATAGTTCCATAATAGCTATTATATGAACGAATATTCGGTGTTGTTTTACTGAAGTTTTGAGGGGGTTGGAAGTTTTTGGGACTTTCTAAATTATCAAAATTATCAAAATTATCAAAATTATCAAAATTATCAAAATTGTCGAAATTAACGGCATCAAAATGAATGGAATGAATAGAGTTTGTAACACTAGAGTGAAGCTCCCGAGTTGAAAATAACGCAATATTATTTTGGATGTTGGAAGAAAAAAAGGAAGGTTGTAGGGGATAGCGACTACGACCTTGATTTGGGTAGAGTAGAATTTCGTGAGAATATTCTGTTTCGGAAGAATCATGGAGAATTTTGTTGTTTTGAAAATCCTTCCATTCTAATTCTGTAATATCAGATACAAGATATAACCGAACTTGATCGGCAATGGTTACGGCAAAGGCACAGCTAGACTGAATTTCAGGAATGGGCTGAATGGTAATGAAGCTTGCCTGATTGAAAGCACCTTGGAGCTGCCGGCAATCGGTTGCTTCATCTAATAACCATAAGAGATCTTGGTGTGCAATGATGTTATGAATACGATCTTGCGGAAGATTCGTTCGAATCGATCTGGTGCCACCAATATGTTGCTGATTTTTAAGACTTAGAAATAGCAGATCTAAATCTTGCATATTGAGATAATTTAAAGTCGGTAAAATAATCTGCTTGCCGGCATCAAAATTCATAAATCGATTCCCCGTATCGAATAAAAAATTCAGCTTTGAGGAATGAAATAGTAGCGATAATCCTTCGCCTACCGGTAAGAGATAAATATGGATGTTATCTTCTTGAGCCTGATTTTGCATCTCTTGGTGGTTTTCATGATACTGATAGATCATGATTGCAAAAGAGATAGACATCATACCGATCCCGATGACGATGAATATCAGCAGTGAATGTCTGATCTCTTTGAAGAAAAAATGCCGGAAAAAATTATATAACTGATAATGGTATCGTCTGCTCTGTAATACAAATAATGGTAAATATCGTGATTTCAGTAATTTTAATCTTGGATAATAATAGAGAACAAATAGCGATATGGTTGTGATTAAAATAGCGAATATGAGCGGTATTTTTGTCGTGTGAATGGATGCGAAAGGAACTTGTGCGCTCCATTGGATGCTTGTCACTAATACATGGATACCTTGATCAGCAAGATTGAGAAAAAAATTGGCGATCACTTTGCTGATGGGTAAAAACAGAGTTCCAAGTAATAATGACGGCATGATCATGATACTTGTCCACGGAATGGCGAATAAGTTGATGAGAGGGCTGATGAGAGATACTTCTCCAAAGAAACTTGCAGTTAATGGAATCAGTAATAGAGAGATAATGCATTGTGTAAAAAGTAAGGTTCGAATGGAAGAGGTAAAAACACGAGAGGATAATATTAAAATCGTGACAGCGATAAAAGAGAGCCAAAATCCCGGCTGTAGAATAGAGAGAGGATTTAGGATTAAGATGATTAACAGCGCCATACTGATGCTATGTAAGCTAAATAGCGCTCGATTAGCAAGGAGAGAACACATCACGAGCGTAAACATGATGGCGGCTCTTAATGTAGGTAAGCTCATGCCGGCAATGAGCGCATAATTCCAAGCGACGATGATAGAACAAATCGCCGCAAATTTAAAAGGGGGAATTGTTCGAAAAGCAAATAAACCCGATAATACTCTAAAAATAATAAAGGCATAAAATGCGGTTAAAGAGAGATGTAGGCCAGAAATAGAAACCAAATGAATCGTGCCTGTTTGCCTTAATATCTGCCAATCTGTTTGCGTTAAATGTTGTGTGACACCGACAGATAGAGCGCTTAAGTACCCTCCAAATTTAAAGTTTTCATAAAAATATTGTATGCTCTGTTGCCGAAATAATTGAATGGTAGATTTTTCTGAAAGTTTTTCTGGGATATCTTCAAGTTTTCCATAACCAATCTCTTTTTTAGCAAGGGATTGTAAAATTCGTTGTCGGTCGCCGGGAATATTCCGATAAAAACGAGGACGTATCGAGATGGTTCCTTGATAGATTTCTCCTTCAGACATGGAGCTTTTAATTTCATGTTTTATATTAAAAATGCGAATTTGGCTATGCTTTAAAGCTTCTGCTAATAATTTCTCATTTTTGATTTTCTCTCTACTTTCTTTACTTTCCTGACTTTCTCTACGTTCTATAAAGGATGTTATGAGGGATTCATTGCTATCGGTGTCTATCACATGAGCTTTGAGAATTTGAATGGTGGTACTTTGTGCTTGATGGTTTTGGATCACTTGAAAAGTTGTTGAAAAGGTCTGAGGCAAACTGTTTGCAATGAGTTGCTGTTCTTTCAATGCTGGAAAATAGAGATAAAAGCTTCCCATAATGCCGATCGCAATAAAGCTAAAAAATGTATTGGTTGTGGAGAAAGAGAATGAGTGCTTAATGAACAAATAAGATGCCCAAAGCAGTGCCATAAGCGCACTGATTATGGAAACTGTGATTGTGATGGTTTCATTGAAAGGAGAAAGAATCAGCCATAAAGCTTCAATCATAAAAGCAAAAGCGATGGGAATCATAATGATAAGTGAGTTTGTAAAAAGCGATCATTGAAAGCTTTTTAATAGAGAAAAAGAATAGAGCGCGGTTTTCATTGGAGTTTTTCTGATTAATGATATTTTGATCGTGTGAAGAAAAATGCCTAACGGTCAATATTCATTAGAGAGAAAGACGAATTTAAGAAGTGTAGGAGAGATTTTGAAGAGAGGGCAATTCGCGATACAATTTTGTGTTGGTCTCTTTAGGATATACAGATTAGCAGTCTGATATCCGAATTCGAGAGCGGATTTTTAGATGTGATATTTTCAAATTAAATATTGATGACATTATGACAAACCACAATAAATTATTAAAAAGTAGGCTGAAAAAAGCGTGTCCTTGCCAAAGCGGAAAGCATTATCAAATGTGTTGTTATCCGCTTCATAATGGCGAAGCTCCATCTACCGCGGAGCAATTAATGCGTTCTCGATTTTCAGCCTTTGCCTTTGCGATGCCGGAGTATTTGATGCTAAGTTGGCATAGCACTACTAGGCCCAAAGAGGGCATCGAAGAAGATCCCTCATTACAGTGGTTTTATTTGAAAATTCTTAAAACGGAAGCTGAAAATGAAAAAGGGGAAAGCTTTGTAACATTTGAAGCGCGATATAGAGATCAAGGAGAAGTGGGTAAGCTCATTGAAAGAAGCCGATTTGTCGTAGAAGAGGGAATGATCAAATATCTTGATGGGGAGTTTTAGATCTTGAGGTTTTTAAAGTAATATTTCATTAGGAATATCTTCATAAGGCATCCACTCCATAAGACATCAACGGTAAGAGAAGATACAGATAAGAGAGATGAAAAAACAGAAGCGATAAGAGAAGTAAAACGCTTATCGCTTCTGTTTGTTTTATAAAAGTTATGAAGCTTTTTTGATTTCTAATAGTAATATTTCATAGATATCTTCAATATGCTTTAAATAACAGCTCATCTTTTGTAGATCTTCTTCTAATTTAACTTGCAAGATGTCAGATGTACTTTCAGTTTGGCATCTCTCTCTGAGATCTTTGGTATGTTCAATTTGTAAGCAGTAATCTTCGAGTGTAAAAATATACTCTCTAATTTCATTGATAGAAGTATGGCTCTTATCATTTACCGCAATTGTGAAGATGGTGTAATCAATCAGATTAAGTAGCGCTTGTTTAATCTTTGTGACGGAATCTAGGTGTTCCAATGTTTCTAAACTAAGATTTAAACTTTTAAGAATGGGAATCGTTTCAAGAGTATTTTGTTGATACACATTCATACGATATTGCAGTAGTTTTTCGATTCCTAAGGATTGTAGGTTATTAATGCCTGTTTGAATATTATCAAAGAGTTCGGAGTCTGTAAATTTGCGAGATTTAAGAGAAATTTCTTTTGGTGTATGTGATAAGTTTATCTCTTTAAAAGAGTAACAAAGACTGAGTTTTTGATAAAAATTGATGAGTTCATTGTCGTATGTATTTTTTTTCATAGCCCCTCACTATCAGTTAAATTCCCTATTGAGTTATGGATTGCTAGGGTTTGATCTGTTATGAAGCGCTTAACTAGTTGTATTTATTGGCTTCACCATAAAATAGTAACGTATCTCTATACAGAGCGGGAATTTAAGTGATCATTACCTGATTCTGATCAGGTAATGATTTTCACAAATTTTCAAATACATAAATTCACATATTTATAAAAAATGAGATTATTTGAGCTCTCTTGGCTTAATAAGAGAGAAGTTAATGTGACAATATCCTCTTGGATTTTTCGCTAAATAATCTTGATGCATCTCTTCGGCATTCCAGAAGTTTTTAAGCGGTTCAACTTCAACAGCAATCGGCGCAGAATAAGCTTGTTGCTCTTGCATAAAGAAGTGTTTGATTACTGGAAGATCCTTAGAATCAGAGTAGTAAATGCCGGTGCGGTATTGCGTACCCACATCACCGCCTTGTTGATTAAGCGAAAGCGGATCAATCATTCGAAAGAGATGCTCTAAAATATTCTCAAGCGTAATGACATTATGATCATAAACGACTTCTACAACCTCTGCGTGATCGGTTTCCATCGTGCAGACTTCTTCATAACTTGGATTATCCGTAATGCCTTGCGAATAACCTACCGTAGTTGAAATCACGCCTTTCAAGCGTTTGTAATATTCTTCCACGCCCCAAAAACAGCCACCGGCGACGACAATGGTTCTAATATCTTGCTCTTGCATGAATATATCCTTTTTAAGTATTTTGTGATTTGTTCTAATTATTTAAATGCACTTCAAATAGCCTTTTGAATATTGTTTATTTGAAGAACATTTATCGTGAAATTGGTTTGAGAAACTTCAATTGAAAAATGGAGGCTGAGTCATCGCTGGTGCTGATGCTTACATTCTTCAGAAGATTCCGTGCCAGCTGTATTAATCCTTTTTAGAATTTGAAACCGAAATAATGATGCATCGGAAAGTATTCAATTTTCATATTGAAGTAGACATGAGTAGAGCATAACGTATTTCATCAATTTTTTGTGTGTAAAATCTAGGGAGAAGGGGGAATTCGCAATATCTACTAACTTTTATCGGGTTATTGAATTTTTATGTTGGATTTTATATTCCCTAACTTATTGATACTGATCTTTAACCACCTCTGTTTTTAGCGTAGAATTTCCTTTATGAAAACTATTTTACTGGGCATGCTCGATTTTAGTATGAAGCAGATCAATAGTTGTATTTTTGGGATCTCGATATTACTACTTATCGTTCTGACATCTTGGATTTATCCTCAAAATGCTGTATTAAGCCGATACGATTTTTTGACTCTTTCGGCTGTTGTGATACAGCTTCTTTTTGTGCTTTGTAAAATAGAAACATTACGAGAATCAGGAATGATCTTTATCTTTCATATTTTGGGAATGAGCATGGAGATCTTTAAAGTAAAAATGGGATCATGGAGTTACGAGCATGAAGGATTTTTATATCTCTATGAAGTACCGCTGATTACCGGATTTATGTATGCTTCGGTGGGTTCTTATATTTTACGATTTCAGCGTAATTTCCAGTGTCAATTTACGAATTTCCCCCATTATTATGCGATATTAATTATTGCAAGTTTGGCGTATGTGAATTTTGTCACGCATCATTATGTATCAGATTTAAGATGGATTATTTTTGTCTTGAGTGTTCTGATATTTAGAAAAACGATGATCTCTTTTAAACTTACGGTTGGCACGATTAAAGTCCCCTTTTTAGGGATTCTGTTTTCCATCGGCATTTTGCTCTGGATTGCCGAAAATATTGGTACATATTACGCTGTATGGAGTTATCCGCATCAAGCAAATTTATGGCAGATTGTGTCTCCACAAAAAATTATTTCTTGGTATCTTCTGATATTAACGGCATTAGCGATTGTCTATAAACTCTATCCTGTCACAAAGAGTGGAAAGCTCTCATATACCTAAGGATAATGAGATTTGTTAAGAGTATCTATTTATCTATCAATATGATTTTTAATTAAAAATTCTCGATTAGCGAGTGAGTATTTTATGGATATTTCATGAAAAATTGATGAAGATTAGACAGAAATCAGGAATATTTTTGAGAGTTTAATATAATGAAGCCTTGTCTATTGTAGGAGAGTTAAAAATGAGTGAAGAGTTAGATGATTTAACGTTTGATTTGGATAATCTCTATGATGGCGTTGCCGGGAATTCAGAGAATCCGATTGATGCATCTGAACCTGAAGAGATTGAAGATGTGGGCTGTGTGGGCGGTGCTTGTACGTTGTAATACTGCTTTGGTATCGAGATAGGTATCAGTATCGGCAGTAGTGTTATCAGTGATGTCCACAAAAGAATGATATAAAAAACGATTTCCATTTGGAAATCGTTTTTTAGTTTTATGTACTTCAGCTTTCTGAACTAAACTTTTATAAGTTACAGATTGATGAATAACTGTACGCAACTAATCAATTAGTTCGCAACAATATTCACTAAGCGATTTGGAACAACGATCACACGGCGAATTTCACCTTCGATGAATTTCTGCGCGTTTTCATTCGCAAGTGCTGCTTGTTCAATCTCTTCTTTCGAAGCAGATGCCGGCATCACGATGTCGCCACGAAGTTTACCATTTACTTGAACCATATATTTCACTTCATCAGCGACTAATGCGCTTTCTGAAACGAGTGGTAATGCGTGATCCAAAATATCATCACCGAAAAGATCCGACCAAATTGTGTGCACAATGTGCGGTACAATCGGGCTTAAAAGACGAAGCATGATTGCGAAACCTTCCTGTTTTACTGCCGCATCATCTTTTGAATCTTTCAATTTGCTTAAGATATTAAGCATAATCATATTCGCAGAAATCACAGTATTAAAGTGGAATCTTTCGTAGTCATACAATGCTTTTTTGAGCTCTTGATGAATTTCACGGCGAGCATCTTTCGCAGCTTTCTCTGTGATGTTGTTCACATCTAAAGTGCTATCTTTGAGAAGCGCTTGGTTTTCATACGCAAAGTTCCATACTCGGCGTAAGAAACGATCTGCGCCTTCAAGACCGGCATCAGACCATTCAAGAGTTTGCTCTGGTGGCGATGTAAACATCATGAATAGACGAGAAACGTCAGCGCCGTAAGCTTTTACGATTGCTTCAGGATCTACGCCGTTATTCTTCGATTTACCCATCTTCTGAATGCCGTAGTAAGTCACAGGTTTGCCGTCTGCTTTTAAGAAATACTCTTTTTTACCATCGACATCACGTGCTTCCACATCTTTCACGTTGAACCATTCATAGCCTTTAGAACCATGACGGAAGAATGACGGTGCAACCACCATTCCTTGTGTTAAAAGTGCTTTAAATGGCTCAGGACCTACCTTTTCAACATCTCCTAACAGACCTTCATTACGCATGAGTTTATGGAAGAAGCGAGAGTAGAGAAGGTGCAAAATCGCATGTTCAACGCCGCCGATATATTGATCCACAGGAAGCCATGCGGTTGCGGCTGTAGGATCAATCATGCCATCTTTATATTGGCTACATGCAAAGCGCGCGTAATACCATGAAGATTCAACGAAGGTATCCATCGTATCGGTTTCACGTTCCGCAGCGCCACCACAACTTGGGCAAGCAACTTTCTTGAAAGAATCCAATTTGTTGAGCGGATTTCCAGAACCATCTGGAATACAATCTGTTGGAAGCACTACCGGAAGATCTTTCTCAGGAACCGGTACTTCGCCACAGCTTGGGCAGTTAATAATCGGAATTGGGCAACCCCAATAACGTTGACGAGAAATTCCCCAGTCACGAAGACGATATTGCGTTTTTGCATGACCTAAGTTTTTCGCTTCTAATGCCGCACCGATTTTCTCAAATGCTTCATCAAAGTTTAATCCTGTGAATTCGCCAGAATTTACTAATGTGCCATGTTCAGCAAGTTCTTCACGCCAAACATCTAATGATTCGTTGCCATCTTTTGGCTCGATCACAAGTTTCATCGGCAAATTGTATTTTTTCGCAAAACCAAAGTCACGTGAATCGTGCGCCGGCACAGCCATTACCGCACCATCGCCGTATGCCATTAAGACATAGTTCGCAACCCAAATTTCGACTTTTTCACCCGTTAAAGGATGTGTTGCAAATTGTCCTGTCGGCATGCCTTTTGCTTCTTGTGTTGCAAAATCAGCTTCACTTGTCCCAGTTTTTTGGCACTCTTTGATGAACTCCGCAAGTTCTGCATTGTTTTCTGCTGCTTTCGCTGCAATTGGATGCTCCGGCGCTACGGCAACGTAAGTCACACCCATTAATGTATCAGGGCGTGTTGTAAATACGTTGAATTGACCATCATCATGAAGGAATGTGACTTCCATTCCTTGTGATTTTCCGATCCAGTTCGCTTGCATGGTGCGAACTTGTTCCGGCCAATCTTCAAGAAGATTTAGATCATCCAGTAATTCATCAGCATAATCTGTGATTTTGAAGTAATACATTGGGATTTCACGGCGTTCAACGAGCGCATCAGATCTCCAACCACGGCCGTCAATCACTTGCTCATTAGCAAGAACTGTTTGATCCACAGGATCCCAGTTTACAACGCCATTTTTGCGGTAAATGACGCCTTTTTTATAAAGTTGTAGGAAGAACCATTGCTCCCAACCATAATATTCAGGATCGCACGTTGAAAATTCACGGGACCAATCAAAGCCAAAACCGAGCTCTTTAAATTGCTGACGCATATAGACGATATTTTTATTCGTCCATGAGTTTGGCGATACTTTGTTATCAATCGCCGCATTTTCTGCCGGCATTCCAAATGCATCCCAACCAATTGGTTGCATAACATTGTAACCACTCATTTTTTTGTAACGTGTAATCACATCACCAATGGTGTAGTTACGAACGTGACCCATATGTAGCCTTCCTGATGGATAAGGGAACATTGAGAGACAGTAATAGTTCGGTTTATCTGTTTGATCGACCACTGTAAAGGAGGCGTTTTTTTCCCAGAATGCTTGCGCAGCAGCTTCGATTGCGGCCGCTTCGTAGGTTGGTTTCATCCTATAAAATCCTTTATTTATAATATAGAAATACAACAAATTGAGATGAATCATCACACTTTAGGAGAGTTCTCGGCATTTAGTGATCCATATTTTTAGATCAAATAAAGGCTTTTTCAGCGTTCTAAAATGTGACAGTCATCAAAATATACAAATAGATCAAATTATATGAATCTATATAATTTTTAACCTTGCTATTATACACGAACTTCAATGGGAGTTGTTCTAATGAAGGTAGAGTTTGATCAGAAATGTTCCGCCGAACTTATGGAATGTTGTTATAATAATCGGCTTGCATAAGTATTAGAAAACGTAGGAATTATCATATATGACAAGTCAATCCACTTTGGTCGTTGAAAACATCCATAAATCATTTGGCGATCGCGAGATTCTAAAAGGAATTTCATTAACGCTCAATAAAGGCGATGTGGTTTCCATGTTAGGTGCTTCCGGCTCCGGAAAAAGCACCTTCTTACGTTGTATTAATATGCTTGAAAACCCTGATCAGGGCGATATTACGCTCAATGGCGAAAAGCTCGTATTAATTCCCGGCGATAAGGGGTTAGTTGCGAAAGATCCTAAAGCCTTGCAAAAAATGCGTTCAGAACTCGGCATGGTATTTCAAAACTTCAATCTTTGGGGACATATGACGGTTCTTGAAAATATGGTTGAAGCGCCGATTCATGTTTTAGGTTTATCCAAAGCAGAAGCAAGAGAGCGCGCATTAAAACTCTTAGCAAAAGTGGGTATGAGCGAGCGAGTGAATGATTATCCGATTTCACTTTCCGGCGGACAACAACAACGAGTGGCAATCGCAAGAGCACTCGCAATGGAACCAAGCGTAATTCTCTTTGATGAGCCCACATCAGCGCTTGATCCAGAACTCGTGCATGAAGTATTAACCGTGATGCAAGATTTAGCAAAAGAAGGCATGACGATGATTGTTGTAACACACGAAATGGATTTTGCACGCAATGTATCGAATCGCGTGGTATTTTTCCATGAAGGTAGAATTGAAGAAGAGGGCGATCCGCAAGAACTCTTCACGAATCCAAAATCAGAGCGTTTTAAGCAATTCATCAAGCACTATAATCGCTAATCAAAAACGCAATCATCACAGTATTGAATGAAGATTATGCCGAGTAAATTCTCGGCATTTTAGATCAATAGCAATATCCGTATCGCTATTGATAAACCGCAAAACTTATGGAATGCCGGAGAGATGCAAACGATTCATTGGTATCATCGGCTCGTTGCAAATTCTAAAATGCCGGCATTTACTATTTTACGGCGTGATTCTTATAATCAGGAATATGAGGGGTTCGATTTCTGTTTTGAACAGGATTCAAATGTTCAATATCGCTCCCATCTTGCCAAAAGAACGCCGAAAAAGGCAGGATATTTTCTCGCTATTTGGGAAAAGGATTCTGAAAATAAGAATATCCCCTTTGATGTAGAAAAATTCTCTGATTATTTAGTTGTGAATATTATGGATGGGAATCAAAAAGGGCGTTTCATCTTTCCTAAATCAATCTTACTCTCGCAAGGCATTTTATCTTCTCAAATAGAGAAAGGAAAAATGGCATTTCGAATCTATGCGCCGTGGGATAAAAACCTCAATTCTAACGCTTCTAAAGTTGCTCAATGGCAATTGCCATTTTTTATTGAGTAATAATATAAACTTATTGTATTTGTTATATTTGGATTTAAATTTAAACGCAGTAAAATAACCCCTTTAATAATAAAGGGTTGTTGGAATGAGTGGTAAATTTAAATGGAAAGTAAGTCAAGATGAAGATACCGCTTATCTGAAATTCCCTAGAGAAAATAAGAATAAAGATTTGGTTAAATCCCAGATTAAGCTCCAAGATTATATTAATACGGGATCAGCAGAAATATTTATAGATTATGATGAAAATGGAAATATATACGGTATAGAGATCTTATTGTAATTAAGAATATGTATTTAATTTATAAGATAGATACTTTTTATTTTAATTAATAATATTCTTATGATGCTTAAAAGTTTGACTAATAGTGACATATATATACCTAAAAGGAGATAATTTTGAAAAAAAATATAGCAATAGAATTTAGCAAGGATTTACAAATAATTTTTGATTCTGGACTATCTATAGAAATGCAAGTTTTTTTAAATAGCTTAAAAGATGAAAAGATAATTAAGGATTTTGATTTCTTTACGAAGCCCAAAGGTTACTTCATCGATGTTTTTGTAAAAGAATATGATAAATATATTGTAGAAGATCTGTTCTTATCTTTTGTGAAATGGATAGAGTATTCCTATTTCACCTTTTATACAAAGGAATATAATGTTGATAGTTCTTCTTATCAGATAATTTCTGGTTTAAGTGATTTGATAGCATTTAATTGCATGATATCTTTCAGGAAAAATTAATAAAGATAGTTGTTGTTTAGGAATAATTCTTATTCAATAGAATGAATGGGGCAATTATCTCTCGGTCTATAACGGGCAAAAATGCCGAGGATTTCGTTTCAATGCCGAAAATGTGCTAATCGGATGGAGCGGAAAATATCATGGTAAATATTATTCTGCGGAATATGATTTTTTTTGGCTTTACTTTTTTTACTCCGATAGCGGAAGTAAGAGATGAATATTTAGTAGGTTTTATAAGAGGGATTAGGAAGAAGTTATGAGCTTTTTAACATTACGGGATATTTCATCAAATTTAATTAATTTAAAAACGTGGAATCCAGAACCTGAAGATATCAATTTAAGTTTGGATTTAACAATCGCTTTTGATGATACTGATGGAATTAATTATTTCTATGTGTCTTTAGTCAGTCCGCAAGCATTAATGAAAATTGACTATAAACGACTTTTTTTACTTACTGGTAAACATACATTATTAATAAGTCATTATAACTATGATTTGTTATATGACACTTTAAAGGACATTGTAAGAAAATGTGATGAAGGGGATTATGTTAGAAGTTGTTCCTCCCTTTGCAAGTATTTTGGGTGGGAATATGATTCATATTTTCGATAAAACTTTAGATAAATCTATGAGATGAATTATGAGAGTATTGAAACGATTGAAGCTGGTAGATATCAGTAATGACAATATAAGAATGAGACATTGGAGTCCTTTAAATGAAGATGTAGATATTATTATGAAGTTGATATTTAAATATGATGATGTAGGTCCAGAAAAACAAGAAGTTTATTATTGTAGATTACTGACACCAGAAGCCGCTTTTAAGGGAGAAAAGAACCAACCATGTTTTTTAATAGAAAAAAGAGGTTTCTTAATTATTTCACATTATGATTACAAAGAACTGAGAAATTCTATCAATAAAATATTGAAAGAAGCACATGAGAGATTTTATGAAAATCCACTTATATGCTTAGATAAATATTTTTATAGGTGAAAAAGATGTGGAAAAATTATTATTCATGGAGTTTTTTTTGAATAAGTTAAGGTGTCTGCTTTATTGGGAGAGATTGCGTAGTGTGTTTTAATTCTCTTTGTGTAGAAACTCTAATAGAGTTGATCGATAGCTATCTTAAAGAACAAATTACAGCTTCAGATTTTGAAATTAAATACAGTAAAAAATGGCGAGAATGTAGAGATTTTATTGATGAGGGGATGAAGGTTACATTACAAACACAAATGTATATTGATATGGTTTTTTCTACATTAGATTGTTATTGTTCAGATCCTTTGTTAAGAGATATAAAAGATCTGAATGATGAGGAACTATATACTGAAATATATTTGTTAAGTAACTCATGGCAGAAAAATCGTTGTAATTCTTGAAGTTGTTGTTGAATGGGTTTGTTTTTATATGTTGTATTTAAAAGAAAGAAATAAAAAAATTATTTTAAAAATAGTTGATTATGAGTTTTCACATTCAATGGATCTGTATGATAAGAATTGGTTGGTAATTAATGTATTTATAGAAGATCCTGAAAATAATTTATATATCAATAAAAAAGATCCCTGTTTACTGACTAGAGAGCTTATAGAAAGGCAGATTCAAATACGAAGTGCGACAAGTACGTTTTTGACCAAATACTCATAAGGTGTTAAATATCCTAACACCTTTCTAGGTCTATTATTTAGTAGATCTTCCACATATTGAACTGCTTGCGTATC